>JACQHI010000157.1 GCA_016199105.1 Lentisphaerota bacterium
CAAGCGCGGCAAGCTCGAGGAGCCGGCCATCGCCCGGTTGCTGAAGGAGGCCGGGCTGGACGACAAGGCCATCGAGTCGGTTTTCGGGCTGTCCCGCATCCAGACGCTCGACGACGCGGCTGTCTATCTCGGCGGCGAGAGCGCGTCCGTCGTCTCCATCCGGACGTTCCTCGAATCCATGACGGGATACGGGTTCCGGGATCAGCTTCACTTCGATCTCTCCGTCGTACGCGGCCTCGGCTATTACACCGGCATTGTTTTCGAGGCCTTCGATGCCGAGAAGAAATTTCGCGCGATTTTCGGCGGCGGCCGGTACGACCGGCTGCTCGCGGATATCGGCGGCAAGCCGATTTCCGCGGTCGGCCTGGGTTTCGGGGATGTCGTCATCGCCGAGCTCCTGGTGGAGAAGGGGCGGTTGCCGACGGAATGGCCCTCCATTGACGTGGCCGTCGGGTTCATGGAGGACGCCCAGCGGCCCGCGGCCCTGCGCGCCGCTCGCGCGTTTCGCGAGGCGGGCAGCGATGTGGATCTGGCGCTCCGCGCCGAAAAACCCAAGCACTTCTTCGCCCGCGTGGGCAGGGGCCATATCGGCCGGGCCATCTACATCGGACCGGACGATGTCCAGCGCGGCATCGTGCGCGTCAAGAACCTCAAGGACCGGACGGAAGTGGAGCGGCCGATCGATGCCGTCGCCGGCGGATAGGTGTTAGGTGGCAGGTGATGGGGGGTAGTCGGATGGGTTTTAGGTTGTAGGTTTTGGGTGGTTGGAATAAGTCCATTGGAGAAGCAATAGTTCCGTATCCACCACGTTCCCTTGCCCGGCTTGACGCATGATATCCTTCTCGAAGTGTTGACATCATAAGAACTGTTTTGCGGAAAGGTACACATGAATGCTGAATCAGGGACGGTCGGGATGCCGTTGAAGAAAATCAAATCCGATACGGTTGGCCTTGTTGCAGGCACGGTCATTCTCCTGTTGGCCTGCGGCTGCACAGGGAAGGATGAGCCGAAGAGATCGGGCGACACTCCGCCGGCGCCGGCGACCGCGGCCTCGCAAGACGAGAGTGGCTATTGGGATAAGGTGAAGGAGATTTACGGCAACGTGAAGGCGTCCGGCGAACGTGTTCCGGATGACGTGGTCCAGTGGACGAAAGAAGATTTCAAAAAGATAGGGACCTGGCAATACAGGATACTGGAGGTGAAATCCGATGCGGCCGAGGATATCGAAAAGCAATTGAATGAGCTGGGCGCCGAGCGTTGGGAATGTTTTTGGATCGAACAGACCGCCGGCGGAAAGCGGTTTTTTCTCAAGAAAGCCGGAAAGAGTTATCTTCAATCCGCAAGTCGGATGGTCAATATCCTTCCCAAGCCGGGAGGAGAGTGAGTAGGGACCGGGAATGGGTGATGATCTGCGGGTTTTCTGGCATAACGGAATAATGGCCGATGGAGTGACGACGCATGAATGCTGAACCTGGGGCGGTCGGGCTGCCGTTGAAGAAAGAGAGCAGTCTGCTTTACTTGTGCAGCGCGTTGTTGATGCTGTTGGGCTGCTACCTCGTGGAGCTGGCCCTCAAACCGAATCCGGGAAACCTCGGCAAGATGCTGGTCATCATGGGCGTCTTGAACGTCTACGAGTTTTGTCTGATCGGCATCGGGTTGTGGCTTGTCCGCGGCAGGCGCATATTGCCGGCAGGGCGGCTGTTGCTGCTTCTGGCCATCGTGTTTCTGGTCGACAGTACCTTTTTTAATACCGCTTGCATCGCGGCTGACCCGTCCGTGGGAGGGTTGCTGGGCACCGGGGTTCTGTCGCTCGCCGCCATCAAGGTCGGACTCATGGCGTATTGCCTGCGTATACGGTTTTCCGCGACGGACTTTGCCTTGTCGGCGGCCACCCTGCTGGTCTTACTCGGAATGCCGGGGGTGTTTGAGTGGCTGTTGGTCAACCGGTGTGCTCCGGACGGGAAGATTCCGGAGATGGCGATCGCTGTTGGCTGGTGGGTGTGCGGGTTGCTCCTGGCCTCATTTCCACCGCGCCTCAACGACGCCCGTCTGTCGGACATCAACCGGTCCAATGGCGTTGCCGAGACGGTGCGGGACGCCTTGATTGTCGTTCCGTTCCTGTCCGTTGTCGTCCATTTACTGCTGGGCAACGCCCAATACCAGCGTCCTTTCCATGTTTGCTTCATCGCTCCCGTTCTTTTTGGCACATCCGCTTACTTGGCGCGTATCGCGCATGCGAGGGGCGGGAAGTTGAAAGCGGAACTTGTCGGCCTCGTTGCCCTTGGCGTCGTCTTCTCGATCTATAGCCCCGAAACGCTTGTTGCGCAGTGGTGGGGATTCGGGATTTCACCATTCCGGCTGGCCTTGATCGCGGCGGCCTTGGATTGTGTTCTTTTCCTGGTCTTGTTTCGCGCCTGGGTCTTTGCCGCGATTGCGGCGTTGGGATTCCTCGTCGCGGCGACGGGCCATACCGTCGAGGCTTCCTGGGACACCGCGATCCGCGTCCTGAAAGGGGTGGCCCGATTTCTCCCGAAGACCCTGTTCCACTGGGGCATTCTCGCCATGGCGGCCGCATTTATCTTGCTGGCGCTGGGGGTCGTAACGACGTTGCGGCGATCGAACGGCGGAAAGCCGGATGCCTCGCCGAAATAGCGGAAGGGGTGCCTGTCTGCACGCGGGTTTTCGGCATCCATCGGCTGACGAAGGATGAACCTGAAATGAAAATGGAGATGGCGATCATGGCGATGATGTTGTTCGGCGGGATGACGGGCCTGGGTCAGGAGGGCTTGGAGAAGGATGTCCTCAAGACATCGGCCGGCGATCTGGAGATTACGTTTGTCGGGCATGGCTCGCTGCTGCTGGCATTCGGGGGGAAGACCCTTCACGTGGATCCTTACAGCCGGCTCACCGACTATACAAAATTGCCCAAGGCCGAGCTGGTGTTGATTACGCACGATCATCCCGACCATCTCGATGCGGCGGCCCTGCGAATCGTCCAGACCAGCAACACGGTGGTGGTGCTGCCCCCTATCTGCGCCGAGAGGGTGACGGGGGGCACGGTCATGACGAATGGCGAAGTGCGAACGATGCTGGGGATCAAGGTGGAGGCCGTTCCCGCCTACAACCTGGTGCACAAACGGGACAGCGGGCGGGTATTCCATCCGAAGGGCGAAGGAAACGGCTATGTGCTGACGTTCGGCGACAAGCGTATCTATGTGGCGGGCGATACGGAGAATACGCCCGAAATGAAGCTTTTACAGCAAATCGATTGCGCGTTCCTGCCGATGAACCTGCCCTATACGATGACGCCGGAGATGGTCGCCGACGCGGCCAGGGTTTTCAAGCCGAAGATCCTCTATCCGTACCACTTCGGAGACACCGATCCCGCGAAGCTCAAGGAATTGCTGGCCGGCACACCCGATGTCGAAGTCCGTATCCGCAGGATGAAATGAAAATTTGCGCATCGAAAAGGAAAACGACCGTGGCTTGAGGAGGCGTCATGAGCGATTCCGACGGGGTTCTTCTGCCGCATGGCGGTTATGAGCACCTGCGCAGTTACAAGGTGGCCGAGGCGGTCTATGACGCCACCGTGGTTTTCTGCGACCGGTTCATCGATAAGCGCTCGCGCACGCACGACCAGATGGTTCAGGCAGCGCGCAGCGGCGTTCGCAATATCAGCGAGGGCAGCGGCGCGGCGGCGACCTCGCGCAAGACCGAAATCAAACTGACCAACGTGGCCCGGGCCAGCCTTTCCGATGAACTTCTCAAGGATTACAAAAGTTTTCTGATTCACCGCGGCCTGCGCGTCTGGAACACGAATGCCCCCGAGGCGCTGGCCATGCGCGAGCGCCTGAAACACGATGTGGCGCCCGATCTGCCTCCAGCGCCGAAAGGAACGGTGCGCTTAACCGGTCTGGCGGGCTTGTCGGACTTTGTGGCCAAGGCCGAGCCGGAACTGGCGGCCAATGCCATGCTGTGCGCCGCGAACCAGGCCGCGTATTTGCTGCGCCGCCAGCTCGAACGTCAGAGCCGGAATTTTGTCGAGCACGGTGGTTTCACCGAGCGGCTCTATGCGGCGCGGGCGAAGGCGAGAAAAGATGCGAAGTCGGACAAGTCAGACAGGTCTGACAAGTCGGACGCCCCCGCCTGCCCTGTGTGCGGCAAACCCATGCGCCGCCGCACCGCCAAGCAAGGGCCGCACGAAGGGCAAGCTTTTTGGGGTTGTTCCGGTTATCCGAAGTGCAAGGGCTCGCGAAAAATGTCGGACGAGTCAGACGGGTCTGACAAGTCCAAGCCGCAATGAATCAAGCCGAGGGGGCGGGTGGCGCGGCGGGCGTCGGATCCGCCGGCTTTTCCGGCTGTTTTTCCGGAGGCAGGCGGAGGCGCAGGTGGAGTTCACGGAGCTGTTTTTCGGTGACCGTCGAGGGCGCGCCCATCATCAGATCCTGCGCGCGCTGGTTCATGGGGAAGGCGATCACTTCCCGTAAATTCTTTTCGCCGGCCAGCAGCATGACAATCCGGTCTATCCCCGGGGCGATGCCGCCGTGCGGCGGGGCGCCGTAACGGAAGGCGTTGATCATGCCGGGGAATTTCGTGTCCACCAGCTCCCGCGTATAGCCCGCGATCTCGAAGGCCTTGTACATGATCTCCGGCTGGTGGTTCCGGATGGCGCCGCTGGAGAGTTCGATGCCGTTGCAGACGATGTCGTATTGGAACGCTTTGAGCTTTAGCGGGTCCTGCTCCTGGAGCGCCTTCAGGCCGCCTTGCGGCATGGAGAAGGGGTTGTGCGAGAAACCGATCTGGCCGGTCTCCTCGTCGCGCTCGTACATGGGGAAGTCGGTGATCCAGCAAAACCGGAAAACGTTCGGCTCGACGATCTCGAGGTCCGTGCCGAGTTTCACGCGCAGGTCGGCGGCGATCCGGTTCGCGGCGCCGGGCGGATCGCAGACAAAGAACACGACGTCGCCGGTGGAAACCTCGCACTGGCCGGCTATCGCCTTCAATTGTTCCTCGGTGAGGAATTTGGCGATGGGGCCCTTGATGGCGCCTTCCGTCCAGACGAGGTAGGCCAGGCCTTTCGCGCCGAGCGTCTTGGCATAGTCCACGAGCTTGTCGAAGAAACTGCGGGGCTTGCCGGAAATGCCCTTGACCGGGATGGCCCGCACCACGGCGCCGCCCTCGATGGCCTTGCTGAACGCCTGGAAACCGCTGCCGCGGAAGAGGTCCGTCACGTCCCGCATGACGATCGGGATGCGGAGGTCCGGCTTGTCGGTCCCGTATTTCACCAGGCTTTCGGCGTAGGGCAGGCGGAGGAAGGGCGGCGGCGCGAACGGGGTTTTTGAGAATTTCGAGAACACGGTGGCCAGCACCTGTTCCACCACGGCGAAAACGTCCTCCTGCGTGGCGAACGACATCTCCAGGTCAAGCTGATAGAACTCGCCCGGGGAACGGTCGGCGCGGGCGTCCTCGTCCCGGAAGCAGGGGGCGATCTGGAAATAGCGATCGAAGCCGGCGACCATGAGCAGTTGCTTGAACTGCTGGGGTGCCTGGGGCAGGGCATAGAATTTCCCGGGATGCACGCGGCTGGGCACCAGATAATCGCGGGCGCCCTCGGGGGAGCTGCTGGTGAGGATGGGCGTCTGGAATTCGTTGAAGCCCAGGCCGGTCATGGTGGCGCGGATGCAGGAGATCACCTGGGCGCGCAGGAGAATGTTGCGGTGCAGACGTTCGCGGCGCAGGTCGAGGAAGCGGTAGCGGAGCCGGGTGTCCTCGGGGCCGTCCTCGTCGCCGGCGATCAGCAGGGGCAGGGGCTCGCAGGACGACTCGACGGTCAGGGATTCGGCCACCAGCTCCACCTGGCCCGTGGGGAGCTCGGTGTTGACGGTGTCGGGCGAGCGGGCCACGACCTTCCCGTTCACGGTGATCACGCTTTCCAGCTTGAGCCGCTGGCAGTCCTCGAAAAAGGCGCGTTCCGGCGTGATGACGACCTGCGTCACACCGTAATGATCGCGCAGGTCGAGAAACAGGAGCTGGCCATGGTCGCGTTTCCGGAACACCCAGCCGGAAAGGCGGATGTCCTGGGAAACGTGATCGGGGCGAAGTTGTCCGCAGGTGTGTGTGCGATAGGGGTGCATAGTCACGAGGCGGTCGAGGCGGTTTCGGAAGCCGGTTCCGCGCCAAAGACGCCCATGGCCCGGAATTTGTTGTACCGTTGATCCAGGAGGGTCTGGACGGGAATTTTTGTCAATATGCGGATATGCTTCAGCAGGGTCGCCTTGAGTGTGGCGCTCATGGCGGCCCGGTTCGTATGCGCGCCGCCGAGCGGTTCCGGGACGATTTCATCCACCAACCCGCCCTTCAACAGATCCTTGGGGGTCAGCTTCAACGCCTCGGCGGCCTTGCTCGCGAAAGCGCGGTCCTTCCACAGGATGGCGGCGCAGCCTTCGGGGGAAATGACCGAATAATACGCGTGTTCGAGAATCAGGATGCGGTCGCCGATGCCGATGCCAAGCGCGCCGCCGCTGCCGCCCTCGCCGATCACCGCGACCACGATGGGCACCGGCAGCAGGAAGGCCTCCCGCAGGTTGAACGCGATGGCCTCCGCGATGTGCCGCTCCTCGCTGCCCACGCCGGGATAGGCGCCGGCGGTGTCGACAAGACAGACGACGGGCGCCCCGAATTTGGCCGCCATTTTCATCAGGCGCAGGGCCTTCCGGTAGCCTTCCGGAAAGGCCATGCCGAAGTTCCGTTCGACATTGCTCTTCACGTCGCGGCCCTTCTGCGTGCCGAGTATCATCAGGCGCTGATCGTCGAGGGTCGCGAAACCACCCACCACGGCCTTGTCGTCGCGGAAATGCCGGTCGCCGTGCAATTCGATGAAATCGGAGCACATGTCTTCGATGTAATCCAGCGTGAAGGGGCGGGCGGGGTGGCGCGCGAGTTGGACTTCATCCCAGGGCGTCAGGTGCTGGAAAATCTCGCGGCGGGTCTGGGCGATTTTCTTCTCCAGCTCGACAAGTTCCCGCGAGACGTCGATGTTCTGGGACTCGCTGAACGTTTTGAGTTCCTTGAGGCGGGTTTCCAGCTCAAGGATGGGTTTTTCGAAGGATAGGGAGAACGTCGCCATGGAAATCCGGTCAAAGTCTTACTCGTTGATGACCACCCGAACGCCTTCTGGAACCAATGAAAACAGCTCTTCAACTTCGGCGTTGAGCATGCGGACACAGCCGGCGCTCGACTGCGACCCGATGGTTTCGGGTTCCCAGGTTCCGTGAATGCCATAGCCCTGCACCGAGGGTGTGCCTTCCACGGCCTTGAGGGAGAGCCAGCGGGTGCCGAGAACGTTTTCCTTGTCGCCGAAGGGCAGGATTTTACGGTCCGAAGGCCGCGTCCATGGCGGCTCCGGAATTTTCTTGTCGATCGCAAAAACGCCGGTCGGCGTGGTGGCGAATTTGCCCGTGCCGACCCGGTACCGCTTGAAAAACCGGTCATTGGCCTGGAGCAGGAGGTCGTTCTTCGTTTTGTTGACGACGATCGTGAAGACAACCTTGAAGACGCGCAGGCGGTCGCCCGGATGGATGGTGTCGCTGCTCAGGCGGTTGCTCTTGCGGATGAGGTCGGAGGTGGTTCCGAATTTTTTCGCGATCTTTTCGATGCTGTCGCCCGCCAGAACCACATAGTCCTCTTTTTCCTTCATCGGAAGCGGGTTGGAGAGCAGTTCCATGTGCAGAGCGCCCAGCATTTCCTCCGCCGCGGCCTTGCCGGCCGGCGAGCCGGCCAGGGCCAGGGCTTCGAAGGCCTTCTCTCGGGCTTGTTCGAGGGCGCCGGACGCCTTCAGGGTGCGGGCCTGGGCGAGCAGCCTCATGCCTTCGTCGCTCGCGGCCCGCGGCACGGGCGTCATGGCTTCGGCCTTTTTCTCCGCACGCTGGCGCAGCCATGCCCGGCCGCCCAGGAAAGCCGCCGCGGCAATGGCCAGCGCGGCGAGCAGGGTGAAAATCAGCCGGACTCCGCGGCCCCGGTTTTCGCCGCTCATGAGGGTCAATCCGTCTTTGCTGTCCTTGTTGAACAACATAGTAAAAAATCCTTTGCGGGGTGGAAAAACTGATTGCATGCTACCGGCGCCCGCGATGGATGGCAAGCGGGAATTACGGCATTGAAGCAACGGCTCGCCGGAGTCTCGCTCTCCACGCATTCCCTTCTGTTGACCGATTCCATTTGACCGCGCCGGAAAGGCTGCTACGCTTCCGGACGTTGTGAAGCGCGGCACCATGGCGGTGAGCCCGCGGGCTGCTTTCTGATTGGACGGTATGTATGAAAATTCATCCATCGGCGGTGATTGAACCGGGGGCCGAATTGGGGCGGGATGTCGAAATCGGTCCGTTTTGTTACGTGGCCGCCCGCGTCACCATCGGCGACGGCACCGTGCTGGGGCCCCACGTGACGATCCTGCCTTACACCACCCTCGGGAAAGGCTGCCGGCTGCATGCCAACGCCGTCATTGGCGACCTGCCCCAGGATCTGGCCTTCAAGGAATCCGAAACGTTTGTGCGGATCGGCAACCAGTGCGTGCTGAGGGAAGGCGTCACCATCCACCGGGGTACGAAGCCCGGCACGGCCACGGAGCTGGGCGACCAGTGCTACCTCATGGCCAACAGCCACCTGGCCCACAACGTGAAACTGGGCAACCAGGTGATTCTCGTGAATGGGGTCCTCCTGGCGGGCTACGTGGAGGTTGGAGATCGCGCTTTCCTGGGCGGCGCCGCCATCGTGCACCAGTTCGTCCGGATCGGCCGCCTCGCCATGCTGGGTGGAGGCTGCGGGATAGGCAAGGATGTCCCTCCGTTTTGCACGACCGTCCCGTTCGAGAACAACGCCATTCTCGGCCTGAATGTCGTGGGCATGCGGCGCGCCGGTTTGACTCCCGGCCAGCGGCTGGAAATCAAGCGCTGTTATCACCTGCTCTACCGCTCGGGACTGAATCTCCTCGCCGCGCAGGAAAAGATCAAGGCGGAGTTCACGTCTCCGCAGGCACTGGAAATCTGCGCCTTCCTCGCAGCGTCCAGGCGGGGCATTTGCCTCCTGGGCCGCACCCGCTGGATCAAGCGCAAGGACGACGAAGCGGAAGACGCATAACCCCTCAGGGAATGTCGAAGGTCTTCCGGAAACCGGTCGTGGCATGCTGCGCCGGCCATTCGCCCGGAACCCACATGCCCATCGAAGCCGCTTGCGTCTCGAGGAAGGGATTGGGCTCCGTCCAGATCACCGGCGGTTCCGGCGGGTCCTTGACCGCGGATTGAATGCCGTTTTCGGGCCATGCGGCGTCATCGAAGTCGGCGGCGGTCCAGTTGCCCGCGGGGGTATCAGGTTCTATACAACAGCCAGGCGGTGGCCAGGGTGTGAAAAATGTCCCATTCGGCGCCGGCTTCAATGGCCTTGATGAGCGGCGCCAGAACCAGGGACTCGTCCAGGTTCCGGTCCCTGGCCGCCTCAGCCAGGAGCGTGAGAAGGCGCTGTGTATCCCGGTCACGGAACGTGGCGACGATCTCCCGGTGTTCGCGATGCCAGGACGAGGAACGGCGTTCGATATCCTCCTGGAGCGATTTGCCGGGGCCGCTTTCCTGCGAGGCGCGCAGGAGCCAGTCGTTTGGAATATGGAACCAGGCGCACAGGGCATCCATCAGTTCCACCCGCTCGTCGCGCTGGCTTAACAGCGGAAGTTTACCGAGAATCGCGTCGGCGTGTTCCAGGGCGTTGAGTTGCACGAGCGCAATGCAGCAGGAGGCGGTGATATGCAGGGAATCCGCCTCGTACGTCAGGACGGTCACCAGTTCGGGAACAGCCCGCCGATCGCCCAGTTTACCGAGCGACCGGGCGCTCATGGCGCGCACGCGGTTGGGATATGGCCGGTGCAAACGCTGAATCAGGACGTCGAAGGCGGGCTGAAAACGCAATTCCCCCAGCGCCCAGGCGACATGGTCGGCCAACTGCTGTTTGCTGTCGTTCGTGAAGAGGGCGAGGAGCGGCGGGCCGGCGCGGGTGGAGCCGACCCGGGCGAGGCTCCGGATGGTTTCGACCTTCACATCGTAGGCAGGGTCGTCCAGCATTTCCAGAAGCGGTTCGATGGCCATGGGATTCCGGCTGCGCCCGAACCAGTGGGCGAGATCGGCGCGGCGTTCCCGGCTTTCGTGGAAGATATCGCGCCGGGCATACAGGGTCTTGAAGGGATCCGCGAAGATGCTGGTGAAGAAGTCGCCGATGCCGAATTCGGCGCGGGCATTCGACAGACGCCGGGCCAGCCCGATGGCCAGCAGGAGGCAGATCGGCGTAACCGTCAGCAGATACCCTTTGACGAGGTCGAATTCCATCCAGCCGCCGAGGAACACCCGCGCGCCGAAGGGCATGGCCAGCTCCTGGAGCAGCCAGCCGCAGAAATAGGCGAAGACGGATTGCAGCAGGAGGGATGCCATCGAATACAGGTTCATGGCTTCCAAGGCGTCGTCCGCCCGCACGTGATGATGCTGGATGGCGGTGGTCGCGATGCCCGCGCCGGCCGCGACAGCGCCGCTGATCAGGGCGATGAGCATGAGGATGCCGACGGAACACCAATGGCGCAAGCCCAACGCATGCCAGCTCGCGACGACCTCGGGAAACGGGGTGATGAACAGGTAGAGCGGCGTGATCAGGATGGCCATGATCAGAAGACCGATGAGCATGGGGCGGAATCCGACCGTGTCGGCGACCTTGCCCCACAGGAGAAACGAGAGGGCCATGCCGAAGAGTACGGCCATCGCCTGGAGCGTGAGGATGTCGGACGGGATATGCAGCATCTGGCGGAAATAAATGGACATGAGGGGGAATCCCCCCGCCACCATCAGGGCCGTGATCACCAGGGGGCGGCGCAGGAGCGGCGACCGGCGCAGCACCTGCCAGACATGACGCAGGGAGGCCTGCCGGGCGGACGCCGGCGTTTCGCCGGCGGAGGAGAAACGGCTGAACCAGTATTGTTGATTCAGGAGGCCGATCAGGGCCACCCCCAGCAGGATTTTGAATTGGGGTTCGGTGATTTGACTGCCGATCAAGCCGGTGATCGCGAGGGTGAGCAGCATTCCCACGGCGGTGAAGGCGAACCGCATGCGGGCGAAAAACGAGCCGCGGTCGTCGTCCGTGGTGATATTGCGGAGAATCGGCTGCCAGACCGTTCCCGATCCGATCTGGTTCGAGCCGGTGTAGAGCAGGATCAGCGCGAGAAAAACCGGGTAGGTGGTCCATGCGCTGGGCAGCGCGATGAGCGTCAGCACCGCTGCGATGCGGACCATGCCGGTGGCCCTGAGGACGCGGACATAGCCGATCCGGTCGAACGCGCTCAGAAAGAAGAACCGGAACAGGACGAACAGCGGCATCAGGGCGAGGATGGTCGCGATCTTCCTGGGGGAGAACAGCAGGACGTCGTTGGCGTACAGCATCATCATCGTGCCGGCCACGATGAATTCGTTGGCATGGCCGAAGAGATTGGCGAAAACCGCTTTGCGCTGTTCGCGCGCCCGGTCGGTGGGCGAGAGCGCGGCGGAGGTGGAGACAACCGTTGTCATGCGCGCCATCCTAGCCGGAAAGGGACGGCAGAATCAAGAGAGGGAATGGAAAGGATGAAAGCGGATAGCGGAAAGGAGCCGCCGCCAACGCAATGAGAGCCTTTCCGGATATCAGAAAAATATTCTGGAGAGCGACGGGCTCCGTCGCCGTTTCCTATCACGGCGGCAGGGCCTGCCGCCCTCCATAAGGGTGTCGGATTCATAAAACGCTGGTGGTTCGGGATTGACAGGTGGATCTGCCCCCTCGCATAGTAGTTCAAGTTTGGATGCGGGTGTAACCGTATGCTGTTGGTGTGAATAAAGACTGTTTGGATCAAAGAAATGAGGCAATAGTAGAAAATGCCGACTGTCTATCCATTGAGCAATGACGTGCAAGTCAGGCCAGTCTTCAGAGTTGCTGCTGGCTTCATGGCACTGCTCGCGGCGACGGTAGCTGTGATCCTCTGTAGGCCATGGACGATGTCGGCTTTCTGGGGCATCATAGAGTTGGTCGGCGCGTTCGTTTTTGGCTCGATCGCTTTTTTCGGTCGAGTCCCGAAAGTCTTTGTGAAATTCGGTAACGGGAATAAGAAGAAATCATGGTCACAAGATTCTGGCTCTCCCGTGCACCAGTATATCTATCTCATGCTATCCATGGCCATTCTTGATAATGTTGATAAAATTGTCTTCGGCGAGCCGCCACGCCCCTATGAGATTGAAATACCGGAAGAACATGCCTTGCCTAAACAGGCCGCTGTAGAAATTGAAGATCTCGATAAGATGTTAGTGCCTTTTGGCTTCACTCCAAAGGGAAATGGCATCACGCGGTTCCGCTCAGAGCGAGTCTCCTGAATGCACTAATTAGAAAATTGGGATTTCATTCGACAACAGGTTTCTGCCTGAAAGAGGGAAGGCGAATAACACACCGATTACACTGTTCCGTCGGCATGGAGCGGAATTTTTGCTATTCGGTGACAATCAAGGAAATACAGGCAGCCGAATCTCCTGGATGCGACAGCAAATAAGCCGCGACTTGCCGAGTTCGTTAAACGACGCTGCTCCGCCTAACAACGCACCGCATGTGCATGCTTCATGGGGGGCGCACACTTTGCAAAGTGTGCGCAGGCCCTGAAGCCAGACGTACGGGCGACTTGCGAACACAATGGATGGCGGATCCGTCGGCTGACGGATAAGCCGCGGAACGGGCGCGCGAAAATGGCGTTTGTCACCAAGACATCGTGCCCATGGGGCAGCGGATGGGGGGACTCAAGCATATTCATACACCGGCGCCTGTCGCTCAGGCTTCGTGCGCCGGCTCATCAGTTGTTCAAGATGTCGGATTGTTTCCGGAGCGAAAAGCATATCCGAACACACATCGCATACCTCAGATGGAACGTTTTCGAATACCAAAACATCGGCGCCTTTCTTAACCGTGTGAACGATCAGCCGTTGCTCATATGTCCCGGGACAACCTTGGATGCTACATTTCATGTGGATGTTCCTCTCTTAAACGGCGTTGCCCATTTAGGCGGCCGAGGTTCATAGACCGTGATTACAATCGTGAATTCAAGCCCGGTTGTACAGACAATATGAAGATAGCGACCTTGCGCTGTCCGTCGACAGACCAATGAGCACGGGCCGCGTTTGTGCTCGGGATAGTTCTCTACGACCGTGGCATCGCGCAAAACACTGCGAACTTCGTCGAGTAAGGCGCCCTCTTCGACCATCTCCTGGTGAGCATGGGCGGTGATCCGCAATGCATCGCCCTCAACCTGCTGGTGTAGCCGCCGTGCAATCGCATCCGAATTATAAACATCAACGTCAGACATGCAAAACAGAATACGCCTTCTCTCAATCAGGTTCAAGTCGTGAATAGTGGCCATATCAGTTCACCACGGCATGGTGCCCATGGGGCAGCGGATGGGGGGAAGGGGGGTGGGCCAGGCGGTCTGCGCCATGGCGAAGGCCAGCAGGGCCGCCGCCAGGTCGGCCGAGCCCGCGCGGGCGGCATAAGTGCGATCGTCGTGTTGGATGCCGCTGGTGAAAATCCCGTTCTTGCGGTTGTGGGCCAGCAGGTAATCCGCCAGTGCGGCGGTAATTTCGCGATGACGGTTGTCACCCGTCCGCCGTTCCACGTGAAGCAGGGCCAGCAGAAGTCCCGCGCCGTCGCCGGAGACCATGGGGACCTTGCGGGCGATGGCGTCTTCGATATTCACGAGCGACAACGCCCGCTCGAACAGCTCGCGGAGCAGGGGATCGTCCGTCGCGGCGAGGGCAACTCCCGCCATGATGGCGACGCCGATCAGGCTGATCGAGTTTTCGGGATGCGACCATGCCTGAAGATGGGCGGGCCGGGAAATCGCGGGATAGTACTTGGAAACGCCGATCGCCGGCTTGCCGGTCACGATATTGATCGTGTCGAAGAAGCCGCCGCCCTCGGGATCCCAGGCGATCCGGCTGTAGGCATGCAGATAGGTCAGGGCCTGATCGTGGAAGTGACGGCCTTCCCCGCCTAAAATCCCCGCCGCGTTCAGGAGTTGGCAGGCATAGCCCAGGACGTCGCCGTACCACATTTCATCAGGCCGGTCCTCTCCGCTCGAAAAAAGGTTGGTTGTGGGTGAACGGAAGTTCCAATACAGCGAATTGATCTTGTTCGCCCAATCCAGGAATTTGCGTTCGCCGGTCCGGCGATACAGCCAGGCCCAGGCGTAAAGATAGAAAGCCGCGCTGGAGGCCAGACTGCAGGGACCGCCGCCCCGGTTGGAGGCGCCATTCATGTTGGCGTGCCGGTTGAAGGCGAAAGTCCGTTCGTCGCAGATGTGGTTGAAAAGCGCGACCTCGATCTCGTGCCGGGTGGCGGCCGGGTCAATCGCCCAGAGATCGTCCCAGGGGACGTTGAACACCTTGACCTCGTGACAGCCTTTGATCTGGCCTTCGTGAATGGTGTCGGTGACGAGGTTGCATCCCACGTGGTCGCCCCATGGGAAATATCCCGACTGCGGATGCCGGCAGTGGCGGAGGAAATGCGCAAGAGTGTCCTGGCGCGCCTGTTCATAGGCTGCATCGCCGGTGATCCGGGAAAGCAGCTTCAGGCTGTCGAGCAGCCCAAAATCGAACATCAGGTTCTGGCAGGCCGGCATGCAGCCCGCGATCTGGATGTTTTCGAAAAAAAGGCCGGGGTCATCGGCGGTCCCAGCGGGGATGCGCCGGGTCTCAGCGTTGAGTTGTCCGGCGAAGAGCGGGGTCTTGCGTGGCCCGTAATCGTCGCGGCCGAAGCGGAGCATCGTGTCCGCGAAGGCGCGGACGGCGGCGAAGGCCGGCTGCTTCAGGATGGGATGCGCGGCCATGGCGGTTCTCCTCGGCCCCGGATGTTTCAGGGAAAGCCCGAAATATCCGGGTTGCTCCCGGTGAAGTCAAGGAGTAGGTCGGCCATTCTTGGCTGACCGATCTTGGATGCGATAGAGGAGGAATGTGGGTAAAAAAGGAATGGAGAAATGGGCGACATTAGGTTACGGTGTTTTCGGAGGCCGCAATGAATCCTCGCGAGAATCTGTTGTCGCTGTATCGCCGCCAGAGATATGAGGCGGCTCCCGTCCATTTCAACTTATGCCCGAAACAGGTGGAGACATTCCATGACAAGTATGGGGCTCGGAGTCGCTATGAGGAGGTGTTTGAATTTCCGATGCGGGTCCTGACGGATCCCGGCTTCCCGTGGATTGCCGAGCTTGAGGGATTTGTCCCCCAACGGAAATGGGACCATGCGCGCACCTACGATCCTCCCATTGCGAAAGGCGCCCGCATGGATATCTGGGGGATCGCCCATGAGCCGGGCGGCCCGGCGGCGCAGCATATGACGCACATGCGGCATCCGCTGGAGCGGTTCGACAGTTTGGAGCAATTCCAGGCCTATCCGTGGCCCGATTTCGAAAAGGCCGACTGGTCGTTTCTCCGTCCGGCGATCGCCGCCATCCAGCAACAGGGTTTGGCGGCTCATGTCTGGATGGAATGCACCCTCTGGGAAACGGCCTGGTATCTGCGGCGAATGGATCTGCTGATGACCGATATGGCCTTGGAGGATGAAAAGGCCGCGTACCTGCTGGACAAGATAACGGCGCTGGCCTGTTTTCGTATCCGCCAGTATGCCGAAGCCGGCGCCGACATCATTGCCGTGGGCGACGATGTCGGCATGCAGCAGTCCCTGATGCTGTCGCTGGACATGTACCGGACGTGGCTCAAGCCGCGGCTGGCAAAGGTGATCGGGGCCGCCAAGTCGGTGAAGCCGGACGTGATTATCCAGTATCATTCCTGCGGGTTCATTGCCCCGCTGATACCCGAGCTCATGGAGGCCGGGGTGGACGTTCTGAATCCGGTGCAACCGGAATGCATGGACTTTGCCGGCATTCACGCGGAATTCGGTCACCGGCTTTCCTTCAACGGAACACTCGGCACCCAGACGACGTTGCCGTTCGGCAGTCCGGCGCAGGTGCGCGATGTGGTCGTCCGAAATCTGGGCATTGCCGGCGAGCGCGGCGGTCTTTTGTGTTGTCCGACCCACATGGTGGAACCGGAAGTGCCCTGGGAGAATATCGAGGCCTATGTCAAGGCGTGCAGGGAATTCATGACGGCCGGCGGGTAGGCCGGAACAAGCCAGTGGCGGCGAAACGGTGAGCCGTTCGGGAAGCTAATCGAAGCGGAGATACGCCAGGGCTTTTTGATGGCGTTTTCCTCGCATACCCAGCCCTTCCAAAGTGGTCAGCCGCGCTTGACGCCGCCGCTCCAGCAGCCGCTCCACCGTCAGAAGTCCGAGGCCCGGCACGCGCAGCAGCGCCTCCCGATCCGCCTGGTTGATCCTGACAGGATAAAAGTCCGGATGCCGCTCGGCCCAGCATTCCTTGGGATCCTTGTCCAGACTCAGATTGTGGCGGTCGTCAAAGGGAATGTCGTCCGCCTTGAAGCCGTATTTCCGAATCAGGAAGTCCGCCTGGTAGAGGCGGTGCTCGCGCACGAGCCGGTCGGCCGGAGTGGCTGTTCCGCCCGTTTCCCCTGGAATGTCGGGCGCGCCCAGCCCCTTCTGGTAGGCCGAAAAATAAACCCGGTCCAGGCGCAGCCGCTCGTAAAGGCCGCCCATGTATTTCACAATCTCGGCATCGTTCTCGTCCGAGGCGCCCACCACGAACTGGGTGGTGGTCCGGACCCGCGCATACCGCTCCCCTTTGGACGTCAGCCGCGCCACGAGTTTAAGGGGATGGACGATATCCTCCAGGAAACGCTTTCGCCCGGACAATTTGCGGCAATGCGCCTCGCCGGGCGTTTCGATATTGATGGAAACGGCGCTCGCCAGCGAAAGGGTTTCCCGGATGGCCGCGTCGGACGCGCCGGGAATGATTTTCAGATGAATGTATCCCCGGAACCGATGCCGGCGCCGGAGGAGGGCGGCCACGGCGTTGAGTTGTTCCATCGTCCGATCCGGCGAACCGACCATGCCCGAACTGAGAAACAGCCCGAATATCTCGTGCTGCTCGAGATACCGCATGAACACCCGCGCCGTTTCATCCGGAGTCAGCGCGCACCGCCGGATATTGGTGGTGGAGCGCAACGGGCAGTATTTGCAGTCGTTCGCGCAGGCGTTCGACAACAGCGTCTTGAGCAGAACGGATCGTCCTCCGTTCGGCAGGGTGACGGGATACAGCCAGTGGCCGTCCGCGCCACGCCGGCGGCGATCCTGCTCGTTCGTGCCGCAGGCGCACGCGAGGTCATAGCGCGAATCGGCGGAGAGAATCCCGAGTTTATCGAACGTGTCCATGGGCAGCGAGGGAGCGAATGTTGTTGTTCGTATTTATTGCAAAAAAGCGCGCTCCAAAATCTGTGTTGCTTGCGATGAAATCTTGGCGTGGTTTGTTGACGCAAAAAGCCGATAAAGGTCCAACTTGGCCTCCGGGCTGAGAGCATTAAGGAATGTCTCCAGAGGCTTGCCACAAACTCTGGAAATAGGTCCGGGAGAGCCGTGTCCGAACAAGACGGCCTCCCCAAATAGATTGATTCCTGTGCCCGAATAGCTTGTCCAACGATTGGTCAGTTCGGAAGGATATTCCTTTGTCATGAACGCTTCCAGTGCGCTTTCCTGGTGCCAGTGCTTAGTGCGAAGGCCGAAGAACCATTGGCGATATCCCATTTTCGCCCCCGTGTTTTCGCAGAGAAAAAACCAATCCCGATAGACCGGAATTCCGGTGAATACCAGAACGAAAATGCTGACGCCGGCAAGAAAACGAATCAAATATTTCGCAGCGGACCGTTTTTGTTTTCTATCCTGATTCACAAGGATCCCCTGCTGTGCGGTGTCTAACCACTTGATTGAACTCTACATCAATCTGCTTGACGTGACGATGCAAAAAAGGGGGGGGGAGTGGACTCAGACGCGGGACGCGTATCTGCCATATGGCGATGTCGTTTCCAAACAATCCAGGGCGGTCTTGCGTTTCCGGGAGTGGACCGATAGGATCAGAGGCGTCTTTAAAAAGTTCAAAAGCAGTCTCATCACGCATTTCTTCAATTCAGAACGGTCATGATTATCCTGGCATTGGAATGTTCGACGCGGCTGGCGGGCGCGGCGGTCCTGCGGGATCGGGAGGTGCTGGCTTCCGCCACATGGACGGATGCGCCGACGGAGCGCCAGCAGTTGTTTCAGGCGATTCCCCGCCTTCTGGCGGAAGCCTCCGTGACGTTCCCGCAGATCGATGTGTATGCCGTTGGACTCGGGCCCGGCGCCTTTTCCGGCTTGCGCATGGCCCTGGCCGCCGCGCAGGC
>JACQHI010000158.1 GCA_016199105.1 Lentisphaerota bacterium
CCTTGGTCGTGAAGAAAGGATCGAAAATCTTGTCCTGGATGTTTTCCGGGATGCCGTGGCCGGTGTCCGTCAGGCGGACGATGATGTATTCGCCGATCGCCATGGTGGGATGATTTTTCAGGGGGGCTTCCAGGTAAACGTTGTGGGTCTCGATGGTCAGGGTTCCGTTTTCCGCCATGGCGTCGATGGCGTTCTGGCAGAGGTTCTGGATCACGCGCAGGAGCTGTTCGGAGGCGCCCTTGATGCGGAACAGGTCCGGGGCCAGTTCGGCCCGGATGGTAATGCCGGACGCGAGCCCGCCGCGCGTCAACAGCGCGACCACGTCCTCGATGATGTCGTTGATGCCGAGCACGGTCTGTTCGAAATAACCCCGCCGGGAAAGCGCCAGCAGTTGCTGGTTGATGTCGGCGATTTGCTGGGCCGTTTTTTCGATGACGGTCAGGTCGTTCCAGGCCTGGGAATCCGCCGGGAGCTGTTCCTTGATGAAGCCGGGATAGACCAGGAGGGGGGTGAGCAGGTTGTTGAAGTCGTGGGCGATGTGGCCGGCCACGCTGCCGGCGAGCTCCAGGCGTTCCACCCGGGCCAACTGGGCGCGGGTCTTGTCGAGGGCCTCCTCCGCCTTCTTGCGCAGGCTGATGTCGCGCACAAAGAAGCAGAGATGGTTCTCCCGGCCGAGAATCAGCTTGCCGGTGGCGATTTCGGCGGGAAACGAGGTCTTATCCTTCCGGAAGCAATAGGCTTCGATGAACGTGAACCGGCTGTTGTTCAGGTTGTCCCGGATCTGATCGAGGACGGCCGGTTCGAACCCGTAAATGACATTGGTAATGTTGATGCCGATAAGCTCCGCCGGCTGATACTGGAAGAATTCGCTGACGCGGATGTTGCCGTCCACGACGCCGCCGTTCCAGTCGGTCACAATGACGGCGTCGTAATTGCACTCCAGGAGCTGTTGGTAGATGGAAAACTCGGCGGAGCCCAGCTTGTTCTGGAGAGCGGGCCGGACCGGTGGGGCGGTTTCCGGAAGGGGGACGGCTTTTTTCCCCGCCTCCAGCACGCTGAGCCGGTCGGCGGGAATGGTGATCCGAATCGTCTGTCCCGATTGTTTGTTGTCCGCCATAGGCTACGACCGGTTTGCCCTCATTAAAGCCTGGATGATCTGACTGGGATTAAAGGGTTTTCTGACGAAAACCATGTTGCCGGTCATGTTGCGGGGGGCCGTGCTGACGGCCCCGGAAATATAGACCACGAGTTCCGGACAGCATTGGCGCGCTTTCATCTCGCGCACGACATCCGGACCGGCAATATCCGGGAGCACGATGTCGCAGACGAGGGCGTTGTAGGTTTTCTTCTGGGCGGCGGCGATGGCCTCATAACCGGTTTGGGCCGAATCCATTTCGAAAATGGGATCCTTGCCCAGAATCCGCGCCAGCATGGCGATGATGGTGGGCTCATCGTCAACGATCAACACTTGAATGCCCATGGGATTCGCGCTTTCCTGCTTGGCCGCCATAACCGTCCGGCGCCGGAAACGGCTACAACAAACCGGTTTTCGTGAATGTGTATCGCAAAAAACGGGAAGAATCAAGACAATTCCAAAAAGGCATTGACAAGACCCCCCCCCGGCGTATCATGCGCGGCAAACACTTTTTCAAGGAGGTGATGAACGAAAGGAGCCCAGAGACGTAAGCGGATGCCCGTGGCGCATGTGTCGCACGGGACAACACACGGAACGAACAAAGTCATTCGAGAGGAACCAAGATAATGAAGACATTTTCCCTGATCGTGACGGTCTGTTTCATGTTCGTGGCGGCCCAAGCCCTGCATGCGGTGGATCCCGCTCCGGCGGCGGCCCCGGCGGCGGCTGAAAAGAAAGCGGATGACAAGGCGGCGGCCCCGGCCCCGGCAGCGGCGCCCGCGATGACGAAAAGCTCGTTTCCCAAGTCGGGAACCATCATCGTGCTCAAGGATGGCAGCGTGAAACTGGCCACCACCCTGTACAGTCTGGAATCGGGCAATGACGCCGTTAAGAAACAGTTGACCGATCTGGAAGGCAAAAGAGTGAAGGTCATGGGCGATGTCGATACCGCCAAGAAGACCATCAGCGTTGCCTCGGTTGAAGCGATCGTGACCGCCGCTCCCGCCGCGGCGACGGCCGACAAGCCCGCCGAAAAAGCGGCCGAGAAGGCGCCGGAACAGAAATAAGTCCGGATCATGAAGAAAAAAGGCCGCCCCGACCGATCGGGGCGGCCTTTTTTTGGCATGGTTCAAAAGTGGAGCAAGGCGGGTACGTAGACGCGGCGCCCCCGCCGCGTGCGATGCCCCTGCAACGCGACGAGGGCGTCGCATCTACCTGCGTCGTGTAATCCTATTTTGAACCATGCCTTTTTTTTGTTTGCTTCGTCCCGCCGCGTTTCTTATGGTACGCGCAGTTTTTCCGCGGCGGACAAAAACCAGCAGGAGGTGGAACGGTATCATGAACAAACGACACTGGATGACGGGTTGGATGACGGCGGCAATGACGTTCGGCATGGCGTCCCTGGCGATGGCCGGGGAGGCGGATATCAATCTGCCGTCGCTCAAGGAAGTGGTTTTTTCCCTGTGCGGGACTTCGGTGGGCGGGCTGACCTTGATGTATTTCGGCTTGGTCGTCTGTGTCGTCGGCGCGGTCTTCGGGTGGATTCAATATCGCCAGACCACCGCCATGCCCGTTCATGAGTGCATGCGGGCCGTGTCCCAGACCATCTGGGAAACGTGCAAGACCTACCTGGGCCAGCAGGGCAAATTCCTCATCGTGCTCTGGGCCCTCATCGCGCTGTGCATGGTGTATTATTTCTACGGGCTTCAGCACAAGTCCTGGAGCGATATCGGGATCATTCTCCTGGCCTCGATCCTCGGCATTCTGGGCTCCTATGGCGTGGCCTGGTTCGGCATCCGGATCAACACGCAGGCCAACTCCCGCTCCGCCTTCGCGGCCCTTCGCGGCACCCCCTGGCTGGCCCTGGCCATCCCCATGCGCTCGGGCATGAGCGTCGGGCTCCTGCTGGTCAGCGTGGAGCTGTTTTTCATGATCTGCATCCTGAGCTTCCTCGACACGGCGATCGCCGGCGCCTGCTTCATCGGCTTCGCCATCGGCGAGTCGCTCGGCGCCAGCGCGCTCCGCATCTGCGGCGGCATCTTCACCAAGATCGCCGATATCGGGTCCGACCTGATGAAGATCGTCTTCAACATCAAGGAAGACGATGCGCGGAACCC
>JACQHI010000168.1 GCA_016199105.1 Lentisphaerota bacterium
ATTCAAGATAGTTCTTGATCGTGCTCATCAACATGCTCCTCTTATCAGTCCCCGTTTCGCCGCATCGCCCACTCGCCGTTTCTCCCTTGACGTTGGTTGTTGGGTGTTCATGTTGAACGAATAATGAAGACGCCTTTATATGACGCGCATGTGGCGCTCGGCGCCCGGATGACGGACTTTGCCGGGTGGACAATGCCGGTTCAATACACGGGGATTCTCCGGGAACACACGGCGGCGCGAACGCAGGCCGTCGTTTTCGACACCTGCCACATGGGCGAATTCGCGATCGGCGGGCCGGGCGCTCTTGGGGATATGGAACGGCTGTTCACCCGCGCGCTGGCCCCGGTCATCCCCGGCCGTTGCGTGTATGGCTATCTGCTGGCGGACCAGGGCGGTGTGATCGACGATGCGATTTGTTACCGGCGGTCGGAGACGGATTTCCTGCTGGTCGTCAACGCGGGCAATCGCGAGGCGGATGCCCGCTGGATTCGCTCCCATCTGTCGCCATCCACCCGGTTCGAGGATCTGTCGGATCGTACGGCGAAGCTGGATATCCAGGGGCCGTCTTCCCGCGCGGCCCTGGAAAAAGCGCTGGAGATCCGATTGCCGGAGCTGCCGTATTTCCATTTCGCCGAAATCAACATGGGGGAAGTGGCCGCAGTCATCAGCCGGACCGGCTATACCGGCGAATGGGGCTATGAATTGTTTTGCCCCGTGGAGCAGGTGGGCCGGATTTGGAGGCAGTTGCTCGAGAAGGGCGGGGTGATACCGGCGGGGCTGGGCGCCCGGGATTTGCTTCGCGTGGAAATGGGCTATCCGCTGTACGGCCATGAGTTGTCGCTGGAGCGTTCTCCCGTGGCGGCCGCCGGCGCCCGGTTTATGGACGTGAGTACCCCCGTTGGGGGGACAACGTCCCACCTCACGGGGAGCCACGTTGGCCAACGTCCCTCACGGGATGCGGACGGTTCGTTTATCGGCTCGGAAACGGTGCGGCGCGAATTGGCCGACGGAGTTCCCCGCCGGCTTGCGGGTTTGCGCTTGACCGGCAGGGGGGCGGCGCGTCAGCATGACGTCGTTTTCGATGGGGATACGCCGGTGGGTGAAGTGACCAGCGGTCTGTTTTCGCCCAGCCTGAATGTGGCCATCGCCATGGCATATCTGGACGGCCCGGTGGCCCAGCCGGGGCGGGCGGTGTCCATTCAGGTTCGGGGCCTGCGGTTGCCCGCCACGGTTGTCGCATTGCCGTTTTACCGGGAGGGAACGGCGCGGGGGGTAGGGAGTGGCAGAAGGGTGGAGGGCGGAAACCTGAAACCTGAATGAGAGGAACGGCGAGTGGGCGATGCGGCGAAACGGCGAGACGGTGAAACGGCGAAACGGCGAGACGGAGACTGATAAGAGGAGCGCGTTGATGAGTGTGATCAAAAGCTATCGCGAATTGAGGTCACCGGCTCCCCGTTTCGCCGCCTCTCCGTCTCGCTGTCTCCCGAACCCCGACGTGTCCGGCGTAGTCCCGACTCTCCGAGAGGTCGGGACGAAGACGGAACACTGAACACTGAACACTGAACACCGAACACCGACCCACTGGGACCATAGGAATGTCGGACACCTCTTTTATCGCGAACGGTCCGGAAGACGATCGGGCCATGCTGGCGGCGATCGGCTTGAAAAACTTTGACGAACTGTTTGCCCACATTCCCGTCGAGTTGCGATCCGCGTCGCTCGATGTGGAGGCCGGCCTGTCGGAAATGGAGATGAACCGGCGCCTGAAGGCGCTGTCCAGGCGGAATGCCGATCACCTGGTCAATTTCTGCGGCGCCGGTTTTTACGATCATTTCATTCCCGCCGCCGTGGATGCCCTGTCGGGACGGCCGGAATTTTACACGGCCTATACGCCCTATCAACCGGAGGCCTCGCAGGGGACGCTCCAGGCCATTTACGAGTTCCAGACGTCCATCGTCCGGCTGACGGGGATGGAGGTGGCCAACGCCTCGTTGTATGACGGCGGCACGGCCCTGTTCGAGGCCATCATGATGGCGTTCCGCGTCACGCGGCGGAATCGCGTGCTGATCGACGAGGGAGTCAATCCGATTTACCGGGCCATGCTCAAGTGTTATTCGGCGAACCTGGATTTCGAGTTCGTGGAAATCCCCATGGCCGGCGGGCAGGCCCGCCGCGCGGCCTTCAACGCCCGGCTGAACAAGGACGTCGCGGCGGTCATTGTGCAAAACCCCAATTTTTTCGGGTGCCTGGACGATTTCACCGATTTGCTCGCGGCGGCGCATCGGGAGGGGGCGCTGGGCATCGTTTCCGCCTATCCGGTTTCCCTGGGCGTGGTCAAAACACCGGCCTGCATGGGCGCGGATATCGTCATCGGCGAGGGGCAAAGCCTGGGCCTGCCGTTGTCGTTCGGGGGGCCGTACCTGGGCTTCATGGCGACACGGAAGGCCCTTGTTCATAAAATGCCGGGGCGGCTGGTGGGCGCCGCGCGGGATGCCCAGGGCCGGCGCGGCTTCGTGCTGACACTCCAGGCGCGCGAGCAGCATATCCGCCGCGACAAGGCCACGTCAAACATCTGCACGAACGAGGCGCTTTGCGCCTTGCGGGCGTTGCTGTATCTGACCCTGCTGGGCAAGCAGGGCTTCGTGGAAGTCGCCGAGTTGTGCGCCATGAACGCGGCCTATGCCTGGGAACGCCTGACGGCGATCCAGGGTGTCGCCGGCACGTTCCGGCAGTATTTTTTCAACGAGTTTGCCCTCACGCTCCCGGTCCCCGCCGCGGATGTCGTCAACGCCCTGATCGACAAGGGCTTTGCCGCCGGATTTCCGGTGGGACGGTATTACCCGGGGATGTCGAATGTGTTGCTGGTGGCATTCACGGAAAAGCGGACGAAGGAGGAAATCGACATGTTCGCCGCGGCGTTGGAGGCGGCGGTGTGAGGGCGGGTGGGCGG
>JACQHI010000162.1 GCA_016199105.1 Lentisphaerota bacterium
GGAAAGCGGAAAGCGGAAAGAGAAGAGGGGGAGGGAGGCGCCGGCGGGGAAGCCGGCAGGCTGACGGCATGGGGGATCGTGACGCAGTCGAGTTCATACCGGGCGGTGAGGTTTTCGGCCACGGCCTCGGAAAGCGTCAGGCGGCGGGCGGCGGCGCGCAACAGGGGTTCCTCATAGCGGCGCAGGGCGCGTTGGTTCAAAGAGGGGTTGGAAGGATCATCGATGGTGATATCCATGTAATACACAATCAAGGGAACGCGGGTCCGACGGTGCGCGTGGTAGGCGGCGATCAGGAAGGGCCAGGAGGGATAAACGGCCACGAGACGTTCGGCGCCGGAAGCAGCCAACCGCCGTTGAATCAGACGGGCGATGCGGGGGATCAGGGCAAAGCGCAACCGGCGGGTGAGATGGAAACCGAAGGGCAATCGCGCGATCCAGCCGGGGATGCCGATGCGCTCAACCTGTGCGGCCGGGAGGTCGGGATCGTCATGCCTGCCGTCGAAGGAGCCCGGGGTTTCGCCGATCACCGAGAACGACTCCGGGCGAAACGCCGACAGAAGAGTCCGGATGACGGTGGAAGTTCCGCCCACAATGGGGGGGAAGTAGCCGGACACGGCCAGGAAGCGCTGGGCGGGCGAACCGGGAAGGGGAGGAGGATTCATGAGGAAAGGGATGAGGGATGAGACCCCTGCCCGCAATGCTGCGCGAAGCGCTTCGCATAGCGCTGCAGGCGGGTGAAACCTGAAATGAGCCCAACCCCCTAGCACCCACCACCTAACACCTTATTTCGGAACTACTGTGACGCGCCAACGGCTTTCATGCCGATGCCGCCCCAGCGGCCGTTATTTTCGATGACCGTGCCGGCGGGTGTAGTCATGGTCCAAGCGCCACTGGATTCGTTATATATGGCCATGTCGTAGGTGCCGTCACCGTTGTAATCGCCGGAGACGGCAACGGAATTGTTGGGTCCGACGATTTCCCCGAAGGCGATCAGGGACCCCGCCAAAGTGCGGATGAACCAGGCGCCGGTGGTGGATTGGTACACAGCGAGGTCAAACAAGCCGTCCCCGTTGTAATCGCCGGGGACGGGCACGAGGCCGGGGCCGCCCCAGCCGAGGTTGAAGACGATATTGGAGCCGGTGGACGCCTGGATGTACCATTTGCTGGATTCGGGGCTGTAAACGGCCAGGTCATACCAACTGTCGCCGTCATAATCGCCGGGGACCGGCAGGAAGTCCGGGCCGCCCCACAACTGGCCCCAGAGCGGGACGCTGCCGGAAGAGGCGGAATAGGCGAACCACAGGCCGGATTGCTCGTGATAAACCGCCAGGTCGCTGCCGCCGTCGCCGTCATAATCGCCGGTTATCGGGGTGAATCCGGGTCCGCCCCAGCTTGCGCCCCAGAGGACGACATCGCCGGTCAACGGCCGTGCGAACCACAGCCCGCCGGGTTCATAGTAAGCGGTCATTTCGGTTTTCAGATCGTTGTTGAAATCGCCCGCGAACGGGAACAGGTCCGGGCCGCCCCAGCTTTCCCCGTACAGGATGGGAATGCTTTTGACGCGGCGGATGAACCAGTTGCCGGTGGCCTCTTCATAGACGGCCAAGTCCGAGATGCCGTCGCCGTTGTAGTCGTTGGGTGTCAGGACATGGCCGGCACGATTGCCCACGCCCAGGAGCCCGTTCCAGCGGGTGACGTTGTTAGTGGGGTTGACGTCGAACATGCCGGAGGGCGCCTCATGGCGGATCCGGGCGAAGACATAATAATTTCCGGAACCGGCGAGCGGGATGACCAGGCGGCCGCGTTCCTCCTCCGAGAGCCGCAAAAGCACATCGCCGCCGTTTCCAAGAGCGACATCCAAGGTGACACTGCCGAAGGCGAGATCGTCGCCATCGCCGAACGTGGTGTCGTTGGATAGATAGAAATCGAGGGCGACCGTCGAGTCCGGGAAAGCCAGGGCATAGGGGCCGCGGTTGATCAGCTCCAGCGAGACGACGGCCGGCACCGAGCCCACGTGAACGGCGCGGGGCAGGAAGACCAGGTTGGTGATGGCGAGATCGGCCAGCGGGGCGTTGGTGGTCAGGCAATAGCCGGAATCCGCGGCGCTGAGCATGCTCGTGAGCGTCGCATTGGTGGCCGCCACCCAGTAGGTGTAAATCCGGTTGGAATTCACGGTCAGATCGTCATAGGGGGAGGCCGAATCGGAAGCGATTTCGAGGGCGATCAGGGAATCGTTGTTGGTGCCCCGCCAGACCTGATAGCCGGTGGCGCCGGAGACGGCGTTCCAGGTGAGGCGGACCTTGTTGGTGTAGGCGCCGTCGGTGGCTGCGACACCGGACGGAGCGGACAGGTAGGCGGCGCCGGGATAAAGATAGCAGATCCCGTTCACGTCATCCGGGTCAAGGGTCTGTTTTTTCGTTTCTCCCGTGGCGCCATAGCCGTACATGGTTTTTTCCGTATCGGCGCCGCTGTAGAGATCGGCCAGGGGAAGCGTATGGCCGAGTTCATGGGTGCCGATGTTTTGCACATCGTAGTAACCCGGCGCCCCGGTGGTTTCCCACGCCTTGGTGGAGTTGAAGCGGACGTCGCTGTCCAGGACATTGCCGGAATAATTATACCAGAAATGGTTTTGGGCGAGGACGGAGGAGGATCCCAGATTGCCGATATCGACGATATTCACGCCGTCATTGACGCCGTAATTATGGCTGGTGGTGGTGCCATCGTAATTGAAGACAAAATCCGCGCCGGGGACATCGGTCCACGCCTGCATGGCGGCCAGGACAGCGGCGATGAAGCCGGCCGGCGCGGCTTCGTCGTTGATCCGGTAGGTGGCGGCATGGCCGGCCCATGTGAGCTCGTGCCCGTTCCCATCGGAGAACGTCTGGAAGGCCGGGGTGGACCGGGGTGTACCGAGGACAGTGAGGGCCAGAAAAGCGGCCAGTAAGGCCGTTCGGCGCATACCGATTTGGACTGATTTATTTCCCACCATGACAGCGCCTTCAACTAACGGCCGTAGCCGGTGTAAAACCGGCTCTACCTGAAACACTGAACATCGAACACAGAACGTCCAATGCCCAAAAGTTTAAATCTGGAATCTGGAATCTGAAATTTCGAATTTTGTCTCATGGATTGAGCTTGCCCGCGGCGGCGGCTTCCTCGATAACGCGTTCCATCATTTCCTCCAGAGGCAACTGGTTGTCGATCCGGTTCAGGTCGCCGATCACGGCAAAACCGGTCTTGACGGTGGTGTTGTCCGGGGTGACGGTGTATTTGCCTTGGGCAAGGCCGGCCACGGCAAACACCGCCGTTGCGGGTGCAGCGCCCTGCAGGCTGGTTGCCGCGGCGGGACGCAGGAACAGCAGGACATGTTCTCCTTGCGCGAACGACGGGGTATCCGACACTTTCAGGCCGATGTCGCCGAGCCAGCCGCCCTCCACCTCCACAAGAACGCGGGACGTGTCCGCGAGCCCGTAAACCACGGTTTCGACATCCACGGATATGCGGGTGATAATTTTTTTGCCGTCCGCTGTCCAGTAGGCTTTGACGTCCGTCACCCGGCCGACCACGACGGCCTCGGCTTCCCGCACAAGGTCCCCTGTGTCCATCGCCTCCATCAGGCCAAAGGACGGGCGGACGAATCCCAGGCAGGCGGCCAGGAAGAGAAAAAAGATCAGGGATGAGGGCTGAAACCTGAAACCTGAAACGCTGAACGTCGAACGTCGAACGCTGAACATCGAACGTCGAACGACTGAAAGAAGAAGGGATGAGGGCTGAAACCTGAAACCTGTATTCATGATAAATCCGTGCATGTCACATGATTTCGACTGTCACCGCTCCACGTCGTCCAACGCGCAACCTAAAACCCGAACACCGAACACCGAACTCAACGCTCAACAATCAACAACCAACAACCAACCCAAAACCCAGAACCCACTTTTTCGGCGCCTACCACGCCGCTCCGGAGGCCGCCATGCCGGGCCCGCCCCAGCCCAGGTCCCAGGCGATCACGCTGCCGCCGACCGTCGTGATGAACCACTTGCCGGTGGCCTCGTTATACACGGCCAAGTCGGCATTGCCGTCGCCGTCGTAATCGCCCGAAACCGGCACCATGCCGGCACCGCCCAACACGGTTCCGAAAGCGATGACCGTCCCGCTCAGATTCTTGATGTACCAGGCGCCGGTGGCGATGGTGTACACGGCCAGATCGGATATTCCATCCCCATCGAAGTCGCCGCTGACCGGCATCATGCCCGGCCCGCCCCAATTGAAGGCAAAGGCCAGGGTGGCGCCCGCCACGGTGCGGATATACCAGTTGCCCGAGGCGGTGTCCCAAACCGCAAAGTCCGCCTGGCCGTCGCCGTCATAATCGCCGGGGACCGGCAGGAATCCGGGCGCGCCCCAGGTTTCGCCCCAGACCAGCAGTTCGGCGTCCGTGGATTGGGCGAACCAGTAGGAGGCATCGTGATAGACCGTCAGGTCGCTGCGCCCGTCCGAATCGTAATCGCCCCACACCGGCTTGAAGTTGGCGCCGCCCCAGCCGAGATTCCACGCCAGGATGGCGCCGTCCAGCGTGCGGATATACCAGGCGCCGGTGGACTCGTGATAGACCGCGAGGTCGTTGGTGCCGTCGCCGTTGAAATCGCCGGGAATCGGCTTCATGCCGGCGCCGCCCCAGTTCACGGCCCAGGCGATGATGCTGCCTTCGACGGTTTCGGCGAACCACTGGCCCGCGGCGGCGTTGAAAAGAATCAGGTCCGAAACGCCATCGCCGTTGCAGTCGTTGAAGACGCCGCCGGCGGTGGCGGTGTCCACCGTGATGAGGCCGGCGCGCATGACCCGATCGTTGGCGGGCACGGGATCCGTCAGGGTGGAGGGCGCGGCGTGGCTGACCCGGGCGAAAACGTAATAGTTGCCGGAGGCTCCGCCGGGGATGGTGATGTTGGCGCGCGCCGCATCCGACAGGAGCAGCAGCGCATACCTGCCGGAGGGCACGGTGATGTCGGTCAGGTGGTCTCCAATCCATTCGTCGTCGCCGTCGCCGAACACGGTGTTCCGGGACAGGTAAAAGGCGACCATCAACCGGGTATCGGGGAACGCGTTGGGGTCGGGCCCGCTGTTGCTCACCTTGAGCGAGACGACTCCGGGATGACTGCCCGGCTGGAGCAGGCGCGGCAGGAACGAGAAGTTGGTCAGACTGAGGTCCGCGGAACCCGTGCCGCCCGTCAGTTCGCGATACCCGCTGTCCGGGGCGCTCAACGGGCCGGCGCCGCTCGTGTTTTTGGCGCGGATCCAATAATAGGTGGGCTGGAGAGCCAGCACGGCGGTGTCCGAATAGCTGGTGGTGGCGATCGTGGTGACGCGTTCGGCGGAATTGGCGTCGTTGACCCAGTTGCGCCAGATTTCGTAGCCCGTGGCATAGGGCAGTCCGGTCCAGGCCAGCAGGATGGCGTTGGTGGAGGTGCCGTCGCTGGCGGTGAGATTGGTGGGAATGTCGAAAGCGGCGTAACCCGAGTCTCCAGCGCTGAATCCGCTGATGCCGTCCGAATACTTGGATTTGACCCAGTAGTAATAGGTGTTGGATGGGACGGCGTTCGTGTCGGCGTAGGAGGGTGCCGCGGGCTCGGCCAGCAGTCCGGCCGTGGCGTTGTTGTTCAGGGTGTTTCGCCAGATTTCGTAGCTCGTGGCGCCTGGCACGGCGGCCCACGTCAGGTTTACCCGGTTGGTCACCGTGCCGTCCGTGGCGGTGAGATTCGTGGAGGAGGGGATGGCGAAGTCGCCGTTCACATGAACCGGCGCGGTGCGGAGCGTGGCCGTCCCGTCGCCCAACTGTCCTAGGACGTTGTTACCCCAGGACCAGACCGCTCCCGTGTCTTTCATGGCCAGCGAGTGATACCAACCGGCCGCCAATTGCGCAACGCTGTCCACGCCGCTCACCAGCACGGGCCGGTTGGTGGAGATCTTGTTTCCGATGCCCAATTCGGCATGGAGATTGTATCCCCAGGCATAAACGGAACCGTCGCTCTTGAGCGCGAGCGAATGATACAGGCCGGCGGCAACCTGGGTCATTCCGGACAGGCCGGAGACCTGCACCGGCACATTGGTCCTGATAAGCGAGCCGATACCCAGTTGCCCGTAGTTGTTCTGACCCCAAGTCCAGACGGTGCCGTCGCTCTTGCGCGCCAGGGAATGATAACCGCCCGCGGCAATCGTGGTGGCCGTCAGGTTGGAGACCTGGACGGGCGTCGTTTTCACGAGATAAGAGCCGACGCCGAGTTGGCCGAGGGAATTCTGGCCCCAGGCCCAGA
>JACQHI010000002.1 GCA_016199105.1 Lentisphaerota bacterium
ACGGAGCGCGACGGCCACCTCATGACTGAGGCATTACTGGAGTGCTGCTATTGTGCTTTGCCTTTGGTACGCCAAACGTATAGTTCGCTGGCATGACTTCCGGATGTATGTCCGGGCGTTTCCGCGTTTGGCGTCTGCGATGTCTTGACTTCTGAGCCTCTTGAGCGGTAGGGTATCCCCGTTCATCCGTCAGCCGATGGACGGAACGGCATTCACGACCCGCCTGCAGCGCTGCGCTGGCGCACTCACGCAGCACTGCGGGCAGGTGCTTGGAGAGTTTTGCAAGAAGCTCGAATAACAGGGAGGAAACACCGGTTGCCGGTTTCCTCCTTGGAGGCAAAATGATTATCGACGCGAAAGCGTATCCCCGGGCCGGGTTGGTCGGCAATCCCTCGGACGGCTATTTCGGCAAGACCATTTCGTTCGTGTTCGGCAATTTTGCCGCGCAGGTGACGCTGTACCAGACGCCGGAATTGGAAATCCTCCCCAACACGCGAGATCATTCCCGTTTCGAGAGCATTCACGCGCTGGCCCGGGATGTGCGGCTTTTCGGATACTATGGCGGCATCCGCCTGCTCAAGGCCACGATCAAGCGTTTTCACGATTACTGCGCGGACAACCACATCGAGCTGGATAATCGGAATTTCACCATCCGTTACCACTCGGATATTCCCTCGCAGGTCGGTCTGGCGGGGTCGAGCGCCATCATCACGGCCGGCATGCGGGCGCTGATGCAATTCTATGGCGTGACGATTCCGAAGCCGATCCTGGCGAACCTGGTCCTGTCGGTGGAGAGAAGCGAGCTGGTCATTCCCGCGGGCCTGCAGGATCGCGTGGCGCAGGTGTATGAAGGCCTGGTCTATATGGATTTCTCGAAGGCCATCATGGACCGGCAGGGCTATGGGCATTACGAGGAACTCGATCCGGAGCTCCTGCCCTCCCTGTACATCGCCTACCGGTCCGATTTGGCGGAGGGCACCGAGGTTTTTCACAACGATATCCGCGCCCGGTTCGAACGCGGGGAACCCGAGGTCCTGGCCGCGATGCAGTACTGGGCCGGCCTGACCGACCAGGTCCGGGACTGCCTGCTCAAACGGGACACGGCAAAAATGCCCGCCTTGCTGGACGCCAATTTCGACCGGCGCCGGCAGATCTACAAAATCGGCCACGGCAACATTGCCATGGTGGAGACGGCGCGGTCCGTCGGCGCCAGCGCCAATTTCACCGGGTCCGGCGGCGCCATTGTCGGCGCCTACGACGGGGAGACCATGTTCCACCGGCTGGAGGATCGCCTCGGCCGCATCAACGTGAAGGTCATCCGTCCGTTCATCGTGCGGGCGGAGCGGCAGGATGCCTGACTCCACGGAAAAAGAATGTTGAATCGGGAGTGGGACAGGGTATCCTAGGCGCGTTTTTGGAATTTCAACGACGGTATCTCGCTGAACAACCCATCAGGAAAGGGAAAACATTGCTCACCATGAAACCCTTGAACGATCGTCTGAAACTCGTTTCGCGCGGTCTGCTGCTGGCCGGTCTTTGCATGGGTCTGCTGGTCGGTTGCAAGCCCAGGACCGTCAGCAAATCCTTCGAGATCATGGGCGCCACCGCCACCGTGACGCTTCCCAAGGAAATGCAGGATGAATTGGAGGGGTTCGCCCAGGATATTCAAGTCAAAGTCCTTCAGAAGCTGGATGATAAATTCAACGTGCGGAAGCCGTCGAGTGAAATATCCCGGATCAATGCCAAAGCGGGGGATGGCCCCGTCGCGGTATCCAGCCATACGATGGCCATCCTGGAAAAAGCGCAGCGCTACGCCCTGATTTCCGATGGTGCGTTCGATGTGACCGCTGGGCCGTTGCTCGCGTTGTGGGGAGTCGATGGCGGAAAAACGGCGGCGAGTCCGCCCTCGGAGGCGTCTGTGCAGGCTGTCCTTCCGCAGGTCGGTTACAAGCACCTGATTTTGAAAAAAGACACCGCTTTTCTCGATGTGCAGGGGGCGCAAATCGATCTGGGCAGCATCGCCCGCGGCTTTGCGGTGGATATGGCCTCTAAAACGCTGTGGGATGGCGGCCTGAAGGATGCCATGGTGGAGATCGGAGGAACTTCCGTCCGTGTCCTGGGCTATCCTAAAAACGGCGTTCGATGGAGCCTCGACGTCCGTAATCCGTTCGAACCGGAAAAGATTGTGGGCTCGCTTAACTTGCCCACCGGTTTTTCGGTTTCCACCGCTGGTAACGATGGGCGGTGGGTCGTCATTCAGGGGAAACGCGTCCCCCCCATCTTGGATCCCCGGTGCGGCTTGCCGGCCACCAATGGGCTGGCTTCCGTGACCGTGATCGTGAGCGACAAATCGGCGGCCACGGATGCGGCTGCCCTGTCTTCCACGTTTTTCGTGATGGGCATACTGGAGTCGGCGCGATTGGTGAAGCGCATCCCCCACCAATGCGAAATTATTTTCATTCCAAACAAACAGCCGCTGGAACTCTGGATCACCCCCGGCTTGAAAGACGCCAAGCTCTTCAAGCCGTCATCGGCGTTTGCCAAAAAACTCCATATTCTGGCCACGCAATAAAGAGGGGTGCCACGCGAATCTCGCCGCGCGGAAGTCGGCCTTCCGAAGCGGATAATCGCGCTGTGCGTCAGGGCGGACCGAAGCCCGGCATCAGCCGGTTGACCTCCTGTTTCAGTCCCTCCTTCATACGACAGGCCTTTTCGACATATTGTTCGACCGGTTTGAATTTGTTGCTTTCATAACAGAAGAGCGCCACGGCCAGGAATTTGTCCGCGCGCTCGTCATCCGCGATGGGCCGGTTCTCAATATAATAGACGGCGATTCGCACGAACTGATCGTACGTGACTTTTTCCCATGGGATTTCCATTTTGCTCTCGGCCCCCAGCGACACCACCAGACCGGCCCGCGGATCGGCGTTCTTAATGGTTTCGGTATGGCTTCCAACGGTCCAGCCGTTGGTATAGGGCATTTCGCGGATGCTCTTGATGATGAAACTCTTCAGTTCGGCGAGGCTATCGCAACAGTCCACGGCCGCTTTGAACGCCGCGCGGGCTTCATCGGTCTTCAGGTTGGAAACACCATCGGTTAGTTTCCGGGCCGCTTCCCTGAATTCCCGTTTCGCGATGTGCTCCCCCCCATCTCCCCGCGCGGCATCCACCCGATCCAGTTCCTCCTGGACCGCCGTAACGCGCGCCTGCTCGGCCGCCTGGGCAGCGGCCTCTGCCTGTTTTCGCTCGACCTCGACCAATCGGAGCCTTTCCTCCTCGGCTTTTTTCTCCGCCTCCTGTTTGGCGACCTTGTCCTGCACGGTCTTCCGGATCTTCTCCGCCCGGGCCAGGGCCGATTCCGCCTCGTCTTTCAGGTCCTGCACGGACTGATGAAGCGCGTTCATCTGCCCCAGCATGCCTTCCATCGTATCCGCCAATTCCCGCGCCGCGACGGAGGAGGTGGCGGTCTCCGCGGCTTGCCCGATTTCCGCCGCCTCCTCTTCCAATTGACGGATCGTCTCCACCATTTCCTCGGCCGAACCGGCCGCCTCCCTGATATCCCCCATGGGCCGCTTGGCCTCCGGAATGGACAGGAATGCATCCGCTTTCCGGCCGAAGGGAATCAGGGCCTGGGCTTCTTCCCGGGCGGACGCAGACACCGCCAACAGTTGCTCCTGCCGGTTCTGCAGGGCTGCGATCGCGGCCTGGTAGTTCGCATTTTCTTCTTTTTCGGCCGCGATCCTCGCGACTTCGGCTTTGTGCGACTTCCAAGCCCACCAGCCTCCCGCGACCAGCGCCAGTGCCAGTATTCCGCCAGTCACCGACCACCACAGCGTTCTGTTCTGTAGGGTTTCCATCGGGACGATCCGGGTGATCATCTGGGTGAATTTGCCGGGTTCCACCGGCGGCAGGCTGACCGTCTCGAGCGTCTGCCGCATATCCTCCAGCAACGCATCATAAGAGGGATAACGGGTATTCGGATCCGGTTCCAGCATGCGCTTCACCAGGTCCACCGTGGCGGGATTCAGGTCCGGCCGGAATTCCAACAGGTCCGGCGGCGGTTTCTCCAGTCGCGCCATGACCACATCCACCGGTGTCTGGCCGTCGAACGGCGGCACACCCGCCAGCATGTGATACAGCGTGGCGCCCAGGCTGTAAATGTCGGAGCGAAAATCCACCTGCTTGCCGCGGGCTTTTTCCGGCGCAATGTAAAAAGGAGTGCCCCATATCTCGCCCGTGTTCTGTTGCCGGCCGACGAACTGGGCCAGGCCGAAATCCACGACCTTGGCCTCGTCGTTCTGGTCGAACAGCACGTTGGCCGGCTTGACATCCCCATGGATCAGGCCGACGGCCGCCGCAGCTTTGAGGCCTTCCGCCACCTGGATATGAATCTCCAGCGCGCGGATTTCCTCCAGCGTCTGGCCCTCGGAGATCATTTCGTCCATGCGTCCGCCCGTGATCAGTTCCATCACGATGTAGGGCTGACCCTGCTCCTGGCCGAACGAGTAGATCTGGCCCACGTTGCGGTGATTCAGGGCGGCGGCCGACTGGGCCTCGCGCAGGAAGGACTCCAGAAACTCGGGGTTGTCGCCCATGGATTTCTTCATGACCTTGATGGCGACATACCGGCCGAGGGTCATGTCCCTGGCTTTGTAGAGCTCGCCCATTCCGCCGGCGCCCAGCTTCTTTTCCAGGAGGAAGTTGCCGAACTGGGCCGGCACGGTCTGGTTGGTGGCGCAATCCGGGCATTTGATGTCGGCAAAGGAGGGCAGATGGGACACGTCCAGCATCTTCCCGCATTTGATGCAGGACATTTCCGAGATGCGTTCCGCAATAATGCCTGCCGGTTCGCTCATAAAAATCCTTTGCGACCCCCCTATATCTTCGCCGGAAGTTTTTAAACTCTACAGCTTATCCTCGCGAATAGTCACGCAAAATAATCGCTTGGCGGCAATCCGCTGGAGGGGGGGAGTTCCTTGTGAATTGTCATTTCGTTCCGCCGTACAGGATGAGCAGGTCGGCCGCGTCGTCCTGATCCGATTCCCGGGCCCACGTCAGGGGGGTCTTTCCGTTGGTATCGCGTGCGTTCACCTCGGCATCGTGGGCGATCAGCATTTTGACCGCCTCATACTGGCCCCGGGCGGCCGCCATGTGGAGCGGCATCACCCGGTTGTCGCCTCCCGTGGGCTCATTGACGTCGGCGCCGTTATCCGCCAGCAAGTCGATCATCGCCGGATGGCCGGCGGCGGCCGCCTCGTGCAAGGGCGTGACCAGGATGGAATTGTAGCGGATGCCTTTCAGGTCGGGGTTGGCGCCCGTGCGCAGCAGGCGGCCGGCGATGTCCGTCAGATTCCACAAGGCCGCCATGTGGAGCGGGGTCATCCCGTACTTGTCGGTCGCATTGACGTTGGCCCCGTGGTCCAGCAGAAAATCCACCATGTTCGCGTGCCGGTTCAAGACCGCCCAATGGAGCGGGGTGAGTTTCTTTTTATCCCGGGCATTGACCAGCTCCGGGCGGGATTTGAGCAGGGCCGCCATCGTCGCCAGGCGTCCCTGTTTGGCTGCGGCAATCGCGCGTCCGGACGGGCCGAAACGGGGAAAGCCGAAAGCCACCAGGGTGATCGCGGTAAAAACAACCGCGGCGACGGCGATGCTTTTCTTGTCGATGGATTCCCGGATTCCGAACATCGGCGCAAGGCTCAGACTTGTTTTTGCTTGGGCATTGGACGTTGGTTGTTGGGCGTTATTTGGCTGGGGCCGGAGCGAGGGGCGGAACCGGTTTGGGAAGTTTTTTTATCCGTTCTTCCGCCGGCTTGGCCCATTTGTAGTTTTTAAACTTGGCGGTGAGCGGCTCATAGGCGTCGGTGACCGCTTTGCCGGAGTCGCCCATGGCTTCGAGAGCCTGGCCCTTCAGCCACAGGGCTTCGGCCACGCTTTCCGGATACGCCTCGTACAGCACGATGATCTTTTCGGCGATATCCAGGACTTTCTTCAGGGTGTCCTTGTTGCCGCCGGCCTGGGCCAGTTGGCAGCGGGCCACTCCCAGCATGGCGCCGAGTTTGGCGGCAGGCAGGCGTTCGGTATTCCAGACCGCGGTGAACATCTCCAGCGCTTTTTTGTACTCCTTCTTGTTCTCGTAAATGGCCGCCAGTTTGACACGCCCCCGCTTGCCGTCCTCATACCAGTCATAGTCGTTGAGAACCTTGTTGTAGAGTTCGCCGGCCGCCTCGAAATCGTTTTTGAGGAACTTGATGTCCGCCAGGCCCAGGAGGGCCGGGGCGAGAGCGCGAACCTCATCCGCATAATCGGCCTGAATTTTGCCGTAAATGGCCTCGGCGTCATCCAGGGCATTGGCTTCCTTCAGGGCCTCCGCATAATCGCCGAGAATCGAATAGTCCTGCCGCGCATTGGGCGCCGTCTTCAACGCCTCCTTGAATGCCGCCAGCGCCTTGTTCTTTTCGTTGCTCTTCATCAGGAGGCTGCCGTAACTGAATTGAAGCTGGGCCTTGAGGACGGCGTTGTCGGGCGCCCGTCCCTGCGCCTTCGCGAACCAGTCGGCGGCCTCCGGATCGGAAAGCATTTGATATTTCACCAGCGGATACAGGGCGTCCGCCATGCCGGAAACCGCCTTCAGCGCCTGGCCCGAGGACGGGTGCTTGACGAGCAATTGCTCGTAGATGGACGCCATGTCCAGGAGCGTGGCCTTGTAAATCTCCTTCTTTTCGGCGGGCAAAACGGTGGGCAGGCCCATGGCGTCGGCTTTGGCCTTCAAGGTCTGGGCGGTCAGCAGGAAACATTCCGGCGCCAACTGATTGGTGGGAGAGAGCGTGCGGGATTCCGTGAAAAACTTGACGGCGTCGTCAAACCGGCTGTTTTGCAGCGCGATGAAGCCCAGCCAGTACTTGGCGTCGGAAACAAGATAATGTTTGGGAAAAGCCTGGACGAGATTTTCCAACGAGGGAGCCATGGCGGCATAATCCTGTTTCCGGAAGAAATCGATGGCGATCTGATACAACGCCAGGGGCGCCACGTCGCTGTCCGGGAAATCCTTGGCAATGCTTTGGAGCACGGCGCGGCTTTCTTCCGCCTTGCCCGCCGTGGTGAGCGCCGCCGCCGTCTGCAGGGCCATCTGGGGGCCCAGCTTGCCCCCCTTGTGCTGTTCGAGAAATTTCTTGCCGAGCTCCACGGCCCGGCCGCAGAGGTCGTCCGTTTCCTTGAACAGCGCATCGGCCTGGGCGGTGATGATATCGGCTTCGTCGGCCAACTCCCCGGCGACTTTGAGTTTTTTGGCCTTCAAGTCCTTGACCTGCCGCTGGAGCAGGTCGACTTTTTCCTTGAGCGCGGGCAGATTGTTGGGCGCGGGCGCCTCGAACGTGGCCCGGATTTTCTTGTCCTGAAGCAGTTTGGCGGCGTTGACGCCGAAGGCGCTCACCGCCTTGTCGATCGGCGGCGCCTGGTTGGCGATGAGCGCGGAGAGTTTTTGGTTGAGCATCCAGATGTTCTGATACCAGGCGCCCTCGATATCCTTGAATTCCTCCGTGCCCTTCGGAAAATCCTTAATGAGGGCGCCGATGACGGAGAGCCCTTCATCCCAATTTCCGGTCATGGCCGCGGCCATGGCCTTGAGGTAACGCGCGTTGGCCGCGTATTTGCCCTTGGGCAGCTTTTTGAGATAGAGGTCGGCCGTTTCCGACACGTCGTCATAGCGGGTGAGGGTGTAGGCCGAGGACAACTTCATATACCAGGCGTCTTCCACGCGGGGATTGTCGGGAAAATCGTCGATGCTCTGGCTGAACAGGTCCAAGGCTAGCGCGAATTGGTTCTGTTCGGTGTAGAGCTTGCCGATATACAGGGCGGCATCCTTGGCGATGGGAATCTGCCGGCCGAAGAGCGCCTGAAAGGCTTCCAGCTCGCGCTGGGCGTCCGCCGGCCGTTTTTCCTCGATATACATGCTGATCAGGAAATACAGGGCCTGTTGTTGTTGTTCGCCCTTGGTGAAATTCGCGAGGTGACGGCAGACGAGGCGCGTTTCCTCCAGCATGCGGGCGTGGTAGAAGCACTCCGCGATCCGGAAATAGCCGGAGATCATCAGGTCGGTCGTTTCCCGGACGCGCCCGAGCTGCGCGTCGATCCGGTCCAACTGTTTTTTGAAGGGCTTGACATCCAGGTTCCCAGCGGCGCCCTGCGCGGCGGCCCGGCTCAATTGGACTTGTATTTTTTCCTTCTCCCGCCGAAGGCTTTTGAGCACATCGTCACGGGAGCGGACTTCACGATAATACCGGATCGCCTCCGGGTACAGCTCGACGGAATACCAGGTTTCCGCCATGGAAAATGCCGCGTCGTTGGCGATGGCCAGGTTGACTTCTCCCTTGGCCAGCTCGGCAAAAAGTTTGCGGGCGTCGTCCAGGTGCTTCTGGGCGCCGGGCCTGTCGCCGGCCTTGATCTTGTTCTTGCCCATGCGGGCATACACGCTGGCCAGCAGGTATTGGGCGTCCTTGACGGTGATAGCGTTGGGATACTGCTGGATTTCCGTCAACAGATCCTTGGCGGCGTTGTCCTGATCGCCCAGCAGGTGATACGCATAGGCGCGCCCGTAATACGATTCGGGTATGTTGGGGTTCTTGGGAAAATCCTTCTGGAACCGGGTGTGCAGTTCGACGGCTTTTTTCAGCAGCTTCTCCCGCTCGCCGCCGTCCAGGCCGGCGGCATGACGGCCGGTGGATTCCGCCCAAAAAAGGAGGGCCTGCTGTTTCATGTCCTCGTCGGGGGCGCGATTGCCCGACAGCTCCTCGAACAGGGGGCTGGCCTCTTTGTAACGTTCCGCGAGATAATAGGCCCAGGCGAGGTCGAACTTGATGGACATGACGTGTTCGTAGCTTTTCCCCTCGGTGACGATTTTCTCGAAACATTCGATGGCCCGCTTGAGGTTGTTGTTTTTCATGGCCTCCTCGCCCTGTTGGGCGAGTTCGTCGAATGTCGCGGCGCGGACCGTCAAGGCCACGGCGAGCATGGCCAGAACGCCCGGCCATTTTCGGCAACCCGGCATGGCGGCGATATGCATAGTCCTGTCCTCCTGTATTAAACGACCGCCAATACCATACACGAGTCGCCGGTCTTGGCGAGTGTATTTTTTATTTTTTGTTTGACAGCCACCGTCTGTTCTCACTACTTTCCAATTAAACCTTAATTGGAGAACGAGTTTTTGTCGTAGCGGCGTTGCGCGGACGGACACCGCCGCGCCAAGGAGAACGGCTCATGGAAAAATCATGGTGTTGGCGCGCAGGCGGATTGGCGTTTATCGCGGTTTTGGCGGTGTTGCCGTTTGCGGAACTCCGGGCCGAAGACATGATTCGAACGGCGGATCGGGTATTGAAGGGCACGGTGGTATCCACGGGCACCAACGGCGTGAGCATCGACATTCCGGGAGAGGGCGTCCTCACCTATCCGCGGTCGGCCATCGTTGAAATCCAGGTCGAGCAGCCGGGGTCCATCAAGGCGGGAATCCTGGCGTATGAAAACGGGAATTTGAACGAAGCCAAATTGAGCCTGGGCAAACTGATCGAGAAATTCAAGGCGCTGGATACCGGCTGGGCCCGGACCGGCATCGTGTATTATGGCCGCACCTGCCTGGCGGCGGGC
>JACQHI010000153.1 GCA_016199105.1 Lentisphaerota bacterium
CCCTCACGGGAACTGGGACCCACGTAGGTCCCGACTCCGATCGGGACCTCCCCAGTATCCACAGCGAAGACCAGCAACTCGCTGAAGGGTGCCATAATGCGAATTGCCGGATAAAGCGCTTGTGTCGGCAATCCGGAAAAGGCATAACAAACCCGCCTCGCGAAACGCGAGTGCCAATTTCAAGCTGGAGAAAGTAGAGGAGAAACACCCGTGAGCGCGCACACTCGACTGTTCGATCTTTCCGGCCATACGGCGCTGGTCACCGGCGGCAACACGGGCATCGGCCTTGGCATGGCACTCGGCCTGGCCGGGGCAGGCGCCCGCGTGGCGGTGGTCGGACGGGATCCGGATAAGAACAAGGCCGCTCTGAAAATGCTCCGGCCGGTCAACCGGTCGGCCGCCGCCTTTGTTTTCGATTTGAAGGCGATCTCCGGCATCCCCGCCTTTTTCAAGTCCGTTTCCCGCCGGTTGGGCGGCATCGACATCCTGGTCAACAACGCCGGCGTCCAATGCCGCGGCCGCGCCGACCGGGTTCCGATCGCGGCTTTCGAGAAAACCGTCCGTCTCAACCTCACGGCCCCGTATGCCCTCGCGCAATGTTTCGCCCGGGAACGGATGGCGGCCGGCAAACCGGGCTGTATCCTGTTCACCGCCTCCCTCATGAGCGAGGCGGCACGTCCCACGACCTCGGCCTACACCGCTACCAAGGGCGCCATCCGCCAACTGGTCAAGGCCCTGGCGGTGGACTGGGCGCCGCACGGCATCCGGGTGAACGGGATCGGTCCGGGCTATATCCGGACGGAGATGACCCGGCCGCTTTTCGAAGATCCTGCCTTTGACGAATGGGTCCGGAAGCGGACCCCGCAGGGCCGCTGGGGCACACCGGACGATCTCGGGGGCGTCGCCGTCTTTCTGGCCTCGGAGGCCGCCCGCTTCATTACCGGCCAAATTGTGTACGTGGATGGCGGCTGGCTGGCCGCCTTCTGAACATCCGTTTCCGAATCCATGTTGAAGGGAGTTCTCGATGTTGAATTGGCAAGCGGTCAAAACAATCCTGGCGCGGCATAGTCTCTCCCGGAAACATGCGGCGGCAACGCCCTGGGAGGGTCTGCTGTTGGGGAATGCCGATATGGGCGCCATCGTCTTCGGCCCGGCGCATCGTCTGTGTTTCAGGCTGAATAAAATGGACCTGTGGGATGCCCGCATGAATCCGGAACACTATCAGCAGCCCCTGCCGTTATCGAAGTTCAAGGAATATGTGCAGGCGGAAACGAAGGACCTTGAGCGCGGACAGGCGATCCCCTGGAGCAGGCTGAATTTGAACGATTGCTGGCAAGGGCATGAGGCCGTCTATCCCTGTATGCGCATGGGCGCCGATCTTCTCTTGCGGGTGGCCATGCCGGAGGCGATGCCGGTGCCCATGGTCCAGCGGCTTCGATTGGAAGACGGTCTTTTCGAATCGGAATATACCATCGGCTGGTGGCTGGACCGGCCCAAGCTCAAGTGCAGCACCTTCATCTCGTGGCAGGATAATGTTCTGGCCCTCCGGCTTCAGATTCCCCAAGGCTGTCAAAACAAGGCGGTGCTCTCGCTCGGAAGGGAGCCCTGGGGAGGGCGATCCTGGGAACTGCTGTCCGCCGGTCCTTCTATCCAGGGCGTGAAAGAGATCCCGGCCCAGCGCGATCCCAGGGCGGGGATGCTGCCGGCGGCTGAGATCGGGATTTCCGGCAATACGGCCACGCTCTGGCAGGTCATTCCGGGCGACGCGTACTGTCCGGAACGCGGCTTTTCCGTGGCGGCGGCCTGTGCGGAACAAGGAGCCGGGTTCTTTATGGAACCGAGCGGGCAGGCCGCGTTGGAAGCGCTGGATCATGATGAACTGACGATCTTTGTCGCGCTGACCAGTGAGATGGAAGCGCCGGATTCCATGGCCCGCGCCCTGCAGTCGGCCCGGGAAGCGGCGCAAAAGGGATGGGACCGGCTCTATGCCGCGCACGCGAAGGCCTGGAAGGCGTATTGGATGAAATCCATGGTGCAGTTGGGGGATCGTCCCCTCGAGCGCTCCTGGGTGCGAAGCGCCTATAACCTGGCTGTTTCGGCCCGATCCGGCCGGTCGGCTCCGGCCAATTTCGGGATCGCGACGGTGCATGACTCCCCCCCGTGGAGAGGCGACCGGCACAATGACTATCCGGAATTTTCCTCGATATTCTGGGGCGCTTTCTCCAGCAACCACGAGGAGCAAGCGCGTAACTATACCGAATTTGTCCATGCCTACCTTCCCACGGCCCGGCGGATTGCCCGCGAGATCTACGAGTGCCAGGAAGGCGCCGCCTATCCGGTCACGTATGTCGATGGCACCGAGATGTACTGGTTTCATCACACGTGGGGGCGCATCCTGTGGCTGACCGCGGTCCACGCGCAGAATGCCTGGTGGCATTACCAGTATTTCGGCGATCGGGATTTCCTCGCTCAAATGGCTTATCCGGTGATGCGCGAATGCGCCACCTTTTACGTGGAACTGCTCCGCAAGAACCCGCCGGGCGATTATACCTTCTGGCCGACCATTGCCACGGAGATCCGCGGGTGGACCAAGGACTTCGAGTTCAACAAGAACTGCATCGAAGATCTGGCGCATATCAAGTTCCTGCTGCGGGCCGTGCTGGAAGCCTCCTCCATTCTGAATGTTGACGGCGAGCGGCGGAAGATCTGGCAGGATATTCTCGATCATCTTCCCGCCTATCCGACGATCGTCCTCGAGGGCAAGGAGGAATTCGTGGACTTTGCCGGACAGGACAAGCGTCCGGCCTACAATCACAGCATCTGCATGGCGCCCTTCTGGCCGGCGGAGGATCGCGATCTCCTTCTCGACCCGCGCCTGCGACAGATCGGCATCCAGACGCTTTCCGCCCATCCGTGGGATCACACGCGATTGATGACCGCCTACATGCGCCTCGGGATGAAGGGCAAAGTGTACGGGAAGATGCTGGGCAAAAAGGTGGAAAAGGGGGATGACGTCAATGTGTGTTGGGCGACCAGCGGCGGGTCCGAGTCTTTCCTGATCAACGAAATGCTGCTGACCGCCTGGGACGGTCTGGTCCGGGTGTTTCCGGTCTGGCCCCTGGAGAAGAAGGCCCGATTCCGGGACCTCAGGACCAAGGGCGCCTTTCTGGTCAGCGCGGCGTGTGAAGCCGGAAAGATTACGGAGCTCTCCATCCGGAGCGAAAAAGGAAACCGGATAAGACTGGAAGCCCCGTGGCCGAAGACCCGGGTGATTTCAACCGAGAATAGGAAAGACGTTCCGGTCAAGCGGGAAGGCGCTTCGATCGAGTGGGATACAACCGCCGGACAGGTCTTTGAGGTGGCGGAACAGCTTTGATCGAATACACAGATTACCGGCGCGCAGGCGCCTTGGCGCGTTGTCGGCGGGACCGTGCAGGTGTCTTTTTGTCGGCGCGAAAGAGGGTGTTGGTCCAGGCGCGCTTGCCGTCCGGCGCCTCGACAACCCGCCGCCCTTGCCGTTTATCCAGTGGCAGAATGCCAACAATTGTCTATCCTGCTTCGGATTGCCACGCCGGGAGAGCGGCGGTGGGATCGATACGGTATTCGATCTTCGCGCCCCCGCCTTTTTCGGACCATGCCAGTCTGCACGCCGCTCCCTCCCGATGGAAGGAGGGAAGCGTGGAGCACCCGATCTGCAATACCCACAGACCGGCGACCGATCCGGGCAACTTCGATCCGGCCCATCGGTAGCGCGCATCCCAGTCCCAGCCGGAAAGTCGGTTGGTTTTCAGGCTCAAATCCGACTCGCCCTCCAGGCCGCGATACGCCATGCGGAGGGATATCGGCGCCCGGCCTTTTTCGCCCGGGAAATCGATTTGAAAGAGCGCCCACCCGGCTTCGCGCGACACCTGCGGCGGAGTCAAGCCGGCGACCATGCGCAAGCGATCCACCAGCCAGGGCCAGCGGGGCGACAGCCGTGGCATGCGGCGCAGGGCCAGGAAGGTATGCCCCTCGCGACACCCGCAGGTCTCGCCCAGAATCGTGGGGGTGACCGCCTCCGTCAGCAGATAAGCGTTTCCATGCCGCCGGCTGTGCGCCGGATGCGCGCGCACCCGACCCTCCTCTTCGACCTCCCATTGCAGAAAGCCCCAGTCGCCACGACGGTGCCAGAAGCAGAACGGAAACGATTGCCAGGCCAGCCCCCACTGGGATTGGTCAATCCCCTCCATGATCGGATAGCGGCTCATCACCCCGGCCCGCACGTCTTTCAGCACCAGGGCCTCGGCGGTCGCCCCGCCGTAGCAGGGGATGCTGGCCGTCTCGCTTCGCCGGGGTGTCCGCTTCGCCGGCCGGTGAAACCCGTGCCGGTGCGCCAGCGACAGCAACGGCTGATACATCCGGGCGGCCCCCCATTTCGGGTTCCATGGCCGGATACACTCCGACAGCGGTCGCAACAGGTCCGGCAGATCGCCGACCCGCCCGGGGGTGTCTTCCATGGAGTACGAGCGGATGGTCGGCACCCGCGGCCCGTATCGGAAAACCTTGTCGAGCGCGAGCAATTCGTCGTACTGGACTTCGTAGTGCCGGCGCGTGGCCGCCGGGAGGCGGCGTCCATACAGCAGGAGCGCGAGAATCTCATACTGGCAAATTTTGCAGTAAATATCGCTCAAATGCTCGCCCCAGCCCCATTCCTTGTCCAGGTAGTATCGGCCGGCCTTGGCCATGTCCTCCTCGCGCGCGGGCGTGAGGTCGTCGTAAATCTCCGCCAGCAACCAGCGGCAGACCAGATCCCCCAGGGATCGGTTGGGATAGCGCAAGTCGCGATCGAGAGTCTCCGTCTGCCGCTCGAACCACGGACGCAGGTCTTGGAGGATGGCCTCCAGCACGTCGCGGCTATCGGAGGGAAGCGCCTGGCCGAATTCGAGCCGCAGGACGCACAGGGGCAGCCCGGAAAAGAAATTGGAGTTGGGATCGGTCTGTGACTGGTCTTCCCAATACCACTTGAGGGCGCCCCGCTTTTCCCCCGCGAGGGTCTGACTGGCCCGGATGTTGCGGAGGATGCGGCCGGGTTCCGGCCGGTCAAGTCCTCCCTCCACACCCGCCGCCACCAGGCGCCACGCCGACCGGCGCATTTCATGCACCACGGCGCATTGCCGGGTGCTGACCGTATGGCCGGCCTGGTTTTTCGCCCACAGCCCCACGGCATCATCCCAGTAATACCGCTGTCTTTCCATTGAGTGCGAGCCTACGAAGGCATCGGCATGCCGTCAAATCATTTTGGGGGTAACGAGTTTTTGCGTTGCCCTGCCTGGACGTTCGGGCCATTATGGAGGCTGGATTTATCGCTGGTCAGATTGAATGGAGGAACCTATGCGGAACCGAATCATGCTCGCCTGTGGAGGTGTGTGGATGATGACCTTGATCGGAGCCCAGGCGGTCTTCGCTTTGACCGCCGCTGAACAGCTCAAGGCGGCGCCCAAGCCGAATTTCCGCGAAGGGCATACGCTGATTCCCCTGTCGCGCTGGGGCTGGACCATGAGTGTCGAGACACGGATCGAGCTGACCGAAAACTGGGGGTATGCCCTGGAGTTCGGTTCGTGTACCGCCTCCACCGTCAAGGAGCTCGACAATACCAACAGCATTCCCGCCCGGCTGGTGGCGCTGACCGCCTCCAACCCGAAGAAGTATCCGTTGTGCGTCCTGACAGACCGGCCGCTCCTCGATCCGGCGGTTGTCGCCAAACTTCCTGACGGCACCTGGTGCCACAAGGCGGACGGGTCCCCCATCACCAACGCGCCGCAGTGGAAGCTCTGGAGCCCGGAAGCGCCGGACGAGGTTTTCAAAATGGCGGCGGAGGGCACGGCCGACCCCCTGAAAAAAATCCGTGAGAAGACGCCGATTGCCGTCATTCTCAACGGGGGTGAATACGGCCTCAACGTGTATGGGCACTCGGGTCCCTGTTGGCAGCAGGATCCGAAGGTCCTCAAAGCCAAGGGCGAAAAGAGCTGGTATGAATACGTTTGCGAGCGCAAGGCGCGCCAGGAGTTGATTATCAGCGAGGCCGTGCGCGCCGTGTGTCCCGACCGGCAGGCCTATATCTGGTATCATTTTGGCGGGATGCCGACATGGGATTCCTGGCAGTGGTCCAACGACTACAAGGCCATGCGGAAAGTGTCGGACTATCCGGACCACAGCCTGTATTACATGGAATTCAATTCCGGCTGGACCGGCAACGCGGATCTGCTGTCGAAGTACCTGTCGGCGACGGCCCAGGCGATCGACATCGGCGATCCGCTGTCCTATAACTGGGTCTGCGGCGGGTGGCTGGAAGGCAAATTCTCGGATCGCGCCTGTTACATGGGGTTCCTGAAATGCCTCTACACCGGCGGCATGATCGGGGGAGCGGCGGGATATTTTTCGCATCCCAAGGGCGGGTTTGCGGGGGATCTGGGGCAGGAGACACCCAGTTGGCTCTCGCAGATGATGGATCTGGGCCATGTGCAGGCCCTGTTTTCCCATCTCGATGATTTCCTGCGGCAGGGATATCTGTTGCCCGGCCCCGACAAGCATCGCCAGCTCGCCACCCATCCGGCCTATGAATTTCCGACCGGTTTCCCGAATGCGCGGGTTCTGGTCCGAAAACACCGCCAGCGTGACGAATGGCTGGTCACCGCCTGGGCGGCGGACGGCGTGGAGCGGGACGTCACCGTGGATGTTCCGGCCTTGGGCAAAGTCACCGTCAAGGCGCGTCCGTGTGGCAGTGTCTATCGTGCCGTGAAAGGCGAGGCAAAGGGGGGCGTTTCCGCGTACAAACTGATGCTGATTGATCAGGATGGACTATTACCGTCCAAGGGGCTGTAGTTTTCGTAGCCGCGCTCGCCCGCCTGCAACGCTGTTCCCCCCGATTCTCCGAGAGATCGGGGTCGGAGAGTCGGGACTGCGGGCAGGTGAGAGCGTGGCCTCTGAGCGGAATGGAACTTGCTTAAAGCTCGCGGCGGTCGAGGCCGCCCGCCCTCCTATGCGGGAATACGGGCGTTCTTGTGGAGGGCGGCTGGCCTCAGCCGCCGTCTGACGTCGAGACACGTGTTGTAAGGCTTTTATGAAACTGCTAATTGCCACGCGCAATGCCCACAAGCTGGAAGAAATCCGGGCCATTCTCGCCGTCCCCGGTCTCGAATTGCTGGGCGCCATGGACATTCCCGGCCTGCCCGATGTGGTTGAAGACGGCCAAACGTTCCCGGCCAATGCCGTCAAGAAGGCCGTCACCGTTGCGATGGCGTCCAAACTCTGGACGTTGGCGGATGATTCGGGTTTGGAAGTGGACGCGTTGGGAGGGGCTCCCGGCGTATGCTCCGCCCGCTATGCGGGGGAGCCGTGCGATACCGCCGCCAACAACGCCAAGCTCTTGAAAGAGCTGTCCGGCCAAACCGTTCGCACCGCCCGCTTTCGCTGCGTGCTGGCGCTGGCGATGCCGGCCGGCCGCGCGCAGATCGTGGAGGGCGTGTGCGAGGGCACGATCCTTGACGCGCCGAGAGGGACGAACGGGTTCGGCTACGATCCCCTTTTCGTTCCCCGGAACCATTCGGAAACCTTCGCCGAAATGGAGGCCGCGTTGAAAAACCGCATTTCGCATCGGGCCAAAGCCCTGTGCGCGGCCCGTGAAACCTGGGGCGAGATTTTTGAAAAGAACCTGTCCGAATGGCCTCAGCGGCCCGCCCGCCGGACACGGACGCCGGCAGGATGACCCGTCGTAGGTCCCATTTCCAAATGAAAGAACCATATTCACATTGACAGCACATCCCGGCAGTGGGACAATCCCACCATGACAACTAGAGCCGACAGCAAAAAACGCATTGTGTTGCCGACGGCCAGGCCCGGGGATGTGTTCGATGTCCAGCGGTTCGGCGAAGGCCAGTTCATGCTGGTGCGCCTGGCGCGTCCGGAGCCGAAAGCGCGATTGACCCGGGCGCAGTGTCTTCGCGCGATCGCCGGTGCGCCGCTCCACCCGAAGATGGACTGGGAAACGCTCAAGGGGTTGACGCGCGAGCCATGATGTTGCTGGACACCAATGTGCTGATCTACGCGGCGGACGAGCGGGCGAAACACTGCCGTTGGGCGCGCCGTATGATTGCGGAGGGTGTCTCCGGTGACGGGGCTGCCGTGAACGCAGTCAGCGTGGCGGAAGTGTGCGTGGGCGATGCCGAACCGGAAACCGTCTCTGACCGGATACGGAGTTGGGGCGTAGCCGTGCTGGATGTGCCCGCCGCCGCGTCGGAGGTCTGTGCGCGGGCGTACCTGGCCTACCGGATGCGCCGCAAGGCCGACTCCGGCAAGGATGCGCCCACTGTGCCCCTCCCGGATTTCTTCATCGGCGCACATGCGCAAGTCATGGGCTGGACGCTGGTGACGGCCGATGAGGACCGGTTCAAGACCTACTTCCCTGCCGTGTCTCTGAAATCACCATAGGCCAGTTCAGGGTTCCTATTCCTGCACACATTGACCAACAAATGAAGATGCCCGAAGTCATGAAATCGAAATCCATCCGTATTCATGTGATTGCGTGGCTGACGGCTGGTTTGTGCTTTGGTTTGTGGATGACGACGGAATTTTTTCCTGCTCTTCTCGGATGTTTAGCGGCTATCGTGGTGGCTTTCGTGTCTGGTTTTGTCGCGTTGCCGGTTGCCCTCAAGGGATTGTTTCAATCACGAGCGACACCGTGGGGCGTCCGAGTACAATATGGGGTTGTGGCGGCCATGTCGGCCATTGTTCTGGGAATGCCTCTCGTGATTGGAGGAATGTGGTTGCATTATCAGCATCAAACGCAACAAGTGCGTGAGTCGTTGGCCAGACAGATTACAGATTATGCCGTGTCGTTCCCGACAACCCAGAGCAATGTCGTGACCCGGTGTTCCGACGGGTCCTGGCTGGGTTGTGTCCGTTTCCAGGACGGTGACTGGGCGGGCGTGGCTCATCACAGCCGGCACACCAAGCAGAGTCTCATAAGCGTGGGTGACGTTACGGTCGTCCTCACGTCCGACGGCACGTTTTACGACTCATACATGCATTACTGCAAAGACGTGCAATTTGAGTTTGAAATTAGCAGGGAAACCTATGGCAATCGGACTGATTTTCTGGCGCGTCATTTCTATCGGCCTCTGATGATGTTGGACAAGGATTTCAAGCCGTCGGGTGCGCCCATCAATCCCAACTAGACGGGCAATTGCCCTTTCGTGGTCCACGTTAGGGCGAATCCGTCGGCAAGCCGTATCGCTCAACAAATGATTTTGCTGTCAATGATTCTGTCATACTCCCCTGATCGTTGTTCTTCATTCCGTCTCCTTTTTGCGGTTGATCCAATTTTCAAGCCGGACGTTTTTGCAACAACGCAATGATTTTCCGGCTGGCGGAAGGCCAGGCATAACGCCGCAGCTCCCCCGGGAACACCCAGCGCACACGCAGGCTGGCCACTGGCCGGGCGCGGCCCCGGCCGGCCTCGCAGAGGAACGCCGCGATCGTGACCGTGAAATGCGAATAGGCGTGGCGGACGGTGCCCAGGGTTTCGCCCACCCGGACCGTCAGGCCGGTTTCCTCCCGGATTTCGCGGCGCGCCGTCTCGCGGAGCGTTTCGCCCGCCTGGCGGCGGCCACCCGGAAATTCCCAGAGCCCGCCCAGCATGGCGTCATAGGGGCGCTGGGCGATGAGCAGGCGGCCGTTGCGCCGGACGATGCCCACCGCGACCCGGTAATGAGGGATTCGGACCGATTTTTCGCGAACCGGCAACAGATAGGTCAACTCATGTGCGAAGGCGAAGCAGGTTTCGCGAAGAGGACACTCAGGGCAGAGCGGGTTGCGCGGGCGACAGACCAATGCCCCCAGTTCCATCATGGCCTGGTTGAAATGGGATGGATTAGCCCGATGTATGATCGGGGAAAGGCGTTGAAAGACTGTTTTCTTCAGTACCGGTGAACGGAGCTCGGCCCGCAGTCCCCAGAACCGGGAAAAAACGCGGAGCACGTTCCCGTCCACAGCCGGCGCCGGTTGATGGAACGCGATGCTGAGGATGGCCCCGGCCGTATAGTCGCCAATGCCCGGCAGCGCTTTCAAAGCGTCCGGAGCGCTTGGGATGCGGCCCCCGAAGTCCCGGATCACGCGCCGGGCGGTTTCATGGAGATTCCGTGCCCGCGAGTAATAGCCAAGTCCTTCCCATAGCTTCAGGACGGCATCGGGCTTGGCGGCGGCGAGTGTCTTGACGTCGGGAAAGCGCCGGATGAATCGCCGGAAGTAGGGTATCACCGTGGCCACCTGCGTCTGCTGGAGCATGATCTCGCTGATCCAGACGTTGTAGGGCGTCGGCCTGTTGCGCCACGGCATTTCGCGCCGATGCCGGTCGAACCAGCGGAGCAGGGCGGATACCCAGGTGGCGGACGGGATAACGTCAGGAAGCGTTTTCTTCATGGGCTTCGTTATTACCACGAAACGCATAAAGGGAAAAACAGTAATCGTTGATCAACCGAAAACTGCCTTATGAAGCATTACGAACACACTATTGCCGGCTTGACCGCGGAGGGCAAGCGCACGAAGATGCGGCCTTGTTTTTCAACAAAAGGAGACCCTATGAGCGGATCTAAAATTCTCAAGGTGGGCATTGTCGGGCTCGGCAACCGGAGTACGTCCTGGATATCGAGTTTCAACATGGTCAAGCGGGCCCGTATCACGGCGCTGTGCGATAAGTTTCCCGCCCTCGTCCAATTGCGTCTGGCGCAGGCGCAGAGCCTCGAGTCTCGCATCGCCTGTTTCACGGATTTCGATAAAATGCTCCGCGAGGCGGATATCGATGCCGTGTCCCTCGTGGTCGCGCCGGAGGACAATGTCGAGCTGATCTGCCGGGCGCTGGCGGCCGGCAAGCATGTAATCGCGGAGGTGCCGCTGAGTTTCAAGATCGAGGAGTGCTGGCGGGCCGTCCTGGCGGTGGAGAAAAGCGGCGGCCTGAAATTCCAGTTGGGCGAGCAGGTGCGGTTCTCGGCCTTCGCGCGGGCCTGGAAGAAAATGGTGAGCGAGGGGACGCTCGGCAAGATTCTTTATGTGGAAGGCCAATATGTCCATGGGCCGGGGCCGGATCGGTATTGGAACGATGCGGTAACCGGGGAGCGGGTGGATTACCGGGAGGCGTCCAAGCGCAAGGTGATCAAGAGCCGGCTCTGGAACATGCGGCATCCGCTCTTCTATCTGCCGCACGAGCTGAGTCCCCTTCTTTCCATCCTGGACGACCGCGTGGTGAAGGTGACCGGGATGGGCACCCGCCCGCAGAGTTACCGGTACGATTGGTACGATCATCCGGATATCGAGGTGGCGCTGATGCACACCGAAAAGGACACGATCCTGCGCCTGATGGCCGGCTTCACCGTGGCCACCCTCGAAGGCAGCCATCACGCCAACCGCATGATCGGCGTCAAGGGCTGGGTCGAGCAGGGCCGCACGGATTCCGAAAAAGGCAAGATGTGGCTGGCGGACAGCTTCATGGCCGACAAGGCGGATATGACCTGGGCCTTCAAGGATTACTGGGAGGCGCCCGCCGAGGCGCTCCA
>JACQHI010000154.1 GCA_016199105.1 Lentisphaerota bacterium
CATGGCGAAGGCCAGGGCCACGGAGAGAATAATGCCCAGCCCGATGGCATTGGTCAGGCGCGGAATTTTGTCGCCGAACGGGCCGATTTGCGGACGAACATACAGGCCGCGGACCTTGAAAATGAAGAGGAACAGGATGGTGGCGATGGCGGCCGCCCTCATATAAATGGCATAATAATCGGGCGGGGGCAGATCGCGGATAGGAATGAGCTGGGTGTCGAATCGGATCCAGACGGCCAGCATAAACCCGGCGAAAACGGCGAGGGCGTCGCCGATCACCGCGACCGCGCTGGTCAGCACATCCTTTGTGTCTCGATGGTGCATGAAGGTCTGGATCTTCAGATAGCCAGTAGACCCGCTCCTCACGGGGCTACTGGCGAGTTGGGTGCGTCCCCGTCCGTCGGCTGACGGATGAATGGGAAGCGTACCGCTCAAGAGGAGCGAAGTCAAGATGCCGGAGGGCCTAAGTAATTCGCATTATCTAGACGCGGCGCCCCCGCCGCGTTTTCAGGCCAAAATACGCGGCGGGGGCGACGCATCTACAAGATCGCAAGTTGCACTTTGTTCCTGCTTTACATGGTTCGATTTTTCCCTATGCTGCGGCCTCATGACAAGCGAACCCAAAAAAGTCGCTTCCGCCGTTCTCAAGGAAATGGCCTTTTTCGAGGGACTGTCCAAACGATGTCCCGATGACATCGATATCTTGACGGTTCTCGGCGATCTCTACACCAAGGCCCATCGCTACGAAGAGGGGCTGGACGTGGATCGGCAACTGGTCCGGCATTGCCCCGAAAAACCGCTGGCATGGTACAACCTGGCCTGCAGTCAGGCCCTGGTGGGGCAACGGGATGAGGCGCTGCACAGCCTGGGCAAGGCCGTGGATCTCGGCTACCGGGATGCCCAATGGATGTTGTCGGACGGCGATTTGGAATCCCTCCGGGGGGAGGAGATGTTCCGGACCCTTTTGCACCGGATCGCCGGCTAAGAACCTTAGAAAACCGGGGTCCGCATCGCCGGATTGTCGTGGATATCCTTGAGCAGGAGAGCGCGAAGGGCCAGGGCGATGGGGCCGGGACGTCCGGATCCGACCGGCCGGCCGTCGATCTCCACCACGGCCGTGACATCGGGCGACGTTCCGCAGATGAGCGCCTCCGCCGCGCCGGCCAGCGCCTCGCGCGCGATCGAATCGAACCGCGTGGCTTTCAGCCGCCCCTGTTCCACGAGCGAGCCGGCCAGTTCGGCCACCCGCAGCATGGTCGTGCCGGGAATAATCCGTTCCAGGCGCGGAAAACGCAGTTCGCCCTCCCGGGTGACAATGCCCAGGTTTTCCGTGGCCCCTTCGGCGAGCCGGCCGTGTTCGTCGAAGGCCGCCGAAAAATGGACGCCCCGGTCGGCCGCCTCCTTTTCCATCAGGGCGTTGGGCAGATAGTTGCAGCATTTGAGGGTGGCCAGAAACGCCGGTTTGACGGGAATCCTGCTGACGCAAAGCTTCGCGCCCCCCGGATGCCGTTCCATGAAAGACGCCAGGAGGCGGGTCACGACGATATAGAGCTGGGGGGCAGGGCAATCGAGGGGATTCGCCGCGAAACTGCCGGGACCGCGGGAGAGATACACGCGGATCATGCAGTCGGGATGTCGTCCGGCGCGCGCCGTTTCCACGATCAGGGCTTGCAGGCTTTCTTCCGAACAGGGCAGGGCCAGGTCGAGCGCCTTGGCCGACGACGCCAGGCGGTCCACGTGGGCCTTCAGGTTATAGATGGCGCCCCGCACGCATTTGAACGCCTCGAAAAGACCGTCGCCGCGATGAACCATGTGATCGTCGGCCGGGATCAGCATGAGGGCCGGATCGGTCACGATGCCGTTCAACCAGCCGGAATACATGGCGTAATAATCCGCGTGAAACGGCGGGCGAATCGACGCGAGGACTTCGGGGAGGGCGGCGGCGTCAATGAAACGGAGCGTCATGCGATTCGAGGGGTCGATCCGGATTCAAGGGTCAGTCAACTGGATCCGACCGGTGGCATTCTTAAGGGCTTCCATGTTGATGGATGAAACGGCGGGTTTGATGCCGACCGACATGGATTCCAGCAAATTATTCAAGGCGTTGCGGGCCGAGGTCGGGTCGTCGCGGACGATGGTTTCGAGGTGGATGGATTCCGGCAGCATCAGTTGGGTCTTGAGGTGATCGCCCTGGGAGAGGATGACGAACGGCTTCTTGCAGTTGGGACAGCGCCCGCGCCGGCCGACGTCGGTATCCCGGAGCCATAATTTCTGGCCGCAGGACGGGCAACTGATCTTGAAGTCGATTTCGCCCTTGTCGCGCAGGAGGAACACCGCCAGGGGCATATTGAGTTCGGTGGGCAGCGCCCGGTAGATCAGCTTGATCTTTTCGAGGGACAGCACGTCGATGAACCGGACGACGATCGCGATGGCGTTGGCCCGGGAGATGTAACGGTCCCAGGCGGAAATCTGCCCGGGATCTCCCGAGACGAGATCGAAATGAACGAGGTTTTCGCCCACGATGATGTCCTCCATCCGTCCACCCGTCACGGAAGCCACGAAAGCCTCCGCCAGGTCCTGGTAGATGGACAACGTCAGCGTGTTGATGTTCTTCAAGCCCATACGATCACCGGTGAGCGCTCCAACAACGATGTCCCCAAGGGTTCTGTTTCAAACAGTCGGCCTAAATATAGGCGGCGGTTTTTTTTTTGCAACATTAAATTTTTTTATGAGGCAACCGCGCGCGGTCGGCCGGGCCCGCCGGGCCGCCTACCGGATCTTGTTCTGCTCCCGCCGTTTCCGGACGATCTCCTCGGCGAGCGAAAATGGGACGGCCTCATAATGCTCGAAATGCATGGTGTAGGTGGCGCGGCCCTGGGTGAGGGTGCGGATGACGTTGGCGTAGCCGAACATTTCGTTCAGGGGCACCATGCCGGCGATCACCCGCGAAGCGGCCTGCGCATCCATGGCGTCGATGCGGCCGCGCCGCTGACAGATGCTGCCGGCGATGGGGCCGGTGTAGTCCTCGGGGGTGATGACTTCCAGCGACATGACCGGCTCGATCAGCTCCGGATGCGCTTTCAGGAACAACTCCTTGAAGCAGGCCCGCGACGCCTCCTGGAAGGCCCAGTCGTTCGAATCGACCTCGTGGAACGAGCCGTCCAGCACCGTCACGCGGACGTCCACCACCGGGTACCCGGCGAAGGGCCCCCGCTCCATGGCCTTGATGGTCCCCTTTTCGACCGACGGAATGAACTCCGCCGGGATGCGGCCGCCCTTCACCTCGTTCACGAATTCGAAGCCGCCGCCCGCCGCCATGGGCTCCAGCCGCAGGACGACGTGCGCGTACTGGCCGCGCCCCCCGGTCTGTTTGACATGTTTATACTGGCCCTCGACGGTGGCGGTCACGGTTTCGCGGAAGGCCACTTCGGGCCGGCCGACGGCCACCGTGACGCCGAATTCGCGGCGCATGCGGTCCACGATGATTTCCAGATGCAGTTCGCCCATGCCGGAAATGATGGTTTCGTTCGTTTCCTGGTCCATGCCGACGATGAACGTGGGATCCTCTTCCGCCAGGCGATGGAGCGCCTCGATGGTTTTTTCGCCGCTCCCCTGGCCTTCGGGTTTGACGCTGATGGACATGACGGGCGTCGGAAATTCGATGGTCTCGAGGATGATCGGCTGTTTCGGATCGCACAGGGTGTCGCCCGTGCGGGTCTTGGCCAGGCCGATGACCGCCACGATATCGCCGGCGCGCGCCTCCTCGATGGCCTCCTGCCGGTTGGCATGCATGCGCATCAGCCGGCCCACGCGCTGTTCGTTGTTTTGCGTGGAATTCACGACCGTCTGCCCGGTGTGCAGGGCACCGGAATAAATCCGCATATAGGTCAGCTTGCCCATGTGCTTGTCCGACATGATCTTGAAAGCCAGCGCGCTGAAGGGGGCGTCCGGCGCCGTCGACCGGGTGAGTTCCTCTCCGCCGATTTCCCGGACTCCCTTGACCGGCGGCAGGTCGAGCGGGGAGGGCAGAAAGCGGACGATCCCGTCCAGCAGGCGCTGGACGCCCTTGTTCTTGAAGGCGGAACCGCAATACACCGGCACGACGCGCCGCGCGATGGTGGCCTTCCGGATGATGCCCAGAATTTCGTCCTCGGTCAGATCGCCGGTGTCGAGAAATTTTTCCAGCAGGACGTCGTCCTGTTCGGCGCATTTTTCGACCAGGTTCGCCCGCCACGTGCGCGCCTTCTCCATTTTGTCCGGCGGAATGGCCTCTTCGCGATAGGTCTGGCCCTGGTTGTCGTCGGCGTAATACACGGCCTTCATGCTGATGAGGTCGATCAGGCCGGCG
>JACQHI010000176.1 GCA_016199105.1 Lentisphaerota bacterium
ACGCTCTGGCGCGCCTGGCTAAAGCCACGGCTGGCCCGCATCATCGCCGAGGCCCGGCGGGTCAAGCCCGACATTCTCATCTTCTATCATTCCTGCGGGTTCGTCACGCCGTTCCTGGAGGACTTCATCGAGGTGGGCATCGACATCCTGAATCCCGTCCAACCCGAATGCATGGATTTCGACGACGTCCACGCCCGGGTAGGAGACCGGCTGTCCTTCTGGAGCACGATCGGCACCCAAACGACCCTGCCCTTCGGAACCCCGGATGACGTCAAGGCCGTCGTTCGCTCGCGGCTGAAAACCTGCGGCAAAGCCGGCGGCATCGTCATCGGACCCACGCACATGGTGGAACCCGAGGTGCCGTGGGAGAACCTCCTGGCCATGAGGGACGCCGTGCTGGAGCGCCCATGACCCCGAGTCCCGACGCACAGGTGCGCACGACCCTTCGGATCCTTGGGGAACCGGACATTCTCGCCCTGCTCAGCGCGAAAGAGCAAACCCCTGCCCGCAGTGCTGCGCAAGTGCGTCAGCACCCGCCCGCAGCGCCTGGGGCGCAGCACCTGCGGGCAAGCAGGCGGGTGGGACACTTACCATATCTCGCCCGTGGATTATCTGTTGGCCAGGAGATAGGAATCCCCTGCGTACTCCGCCCGTCCTTTTTGTGATTTCTGCGCCTCTTGTGGCAAAATCTCACTTGTCCCCTACAACCTTTCTTTTCTTACCGTCCGCTCACTCCCGTTCCGCCTTCAGGGCCGTCTGGAGAACATGGAGGGTCATCAGCACGTATTCCGTCCGCGCGCCGCCAAATTCCCCCAACCGTTCCACGCATTCGCTGAGAATGCGTTGCAGGACCGGCTCCATTTCGACCAGGGGCATGCGCGGGATCAGCCGGCACAGGCCGGAAGCGCCGCCGGCGACATCCAGGGCGGCCATGAGCTGGGCGCATTCCTCCAGGCCCGCTTCGACCGTTTTCGTATCGTAGGGCGTGTCCTCCAGTTTCTTCTTGAGCGCCATCAACGCTTCCGCGGCGGCGGTGCCAAAATCCGAGCGACTGTGCCGCCAGAGCACGATAAAATCGTTTTCATTGCCCGCCATGCGGGCCACCGCCAGCGTCACTTCCTCGCGCAACGGCTTTTCCGCCAGACGGCGCAGGAGCGCGAAAAGATCGTCCAGAGATTCCCGGACCCGAAACGCGCCCAGCGCCGAGGCGTAGGCCACCCGGATGCCGTCATGCTTTTCCCTGCCCAAGGCATTCCGGAGGCTGGGCACGCTCTCGACATCTCCCAGGTTGGCGAGGGACCGCGCGCTGCGGGAGCGCAGCAAGGCATACTCGGACACCAACATTTCGCGCAGCGCCGGGATGGCGGCGGGATCCCCGATACGCCCCAGCGCCCAGCCGGCCGCCACGCTCAAGTCCGGATCCTGGCTGCGCAACACCCCGATCAACGCGCGGGTCATGGACGCATTCGGGGGCATGCGCGCGATGGAGACGATCGCCTCGTAACGGACATTAAAACTGGGATCCGACAGGGCCTCGAGCAGATCGGTGGCGCTCAGCGGATTCTTGGCTTCGCCCATTTGTTCCGTGGTCGAAATCCGCCCTTTTTCGGTATCCGCCATGTGATAGCGAAGAATGGACCCGAAGGCCAGGATCGGATTCCCCTGGAGGAACAGGGACATGAATTCCTTGGTTCTGACGGGGCCGTCATTGCGGATGCGGTGGTATAAGTATCCCGCCACCACGTAGAGCAGCATGGAGAGCGCAAAGAGCGGAGAGAAGGCGTCCAGATGGATAACGCCCCAGGCGATCTGGAGCGGCTTGAAAACGTCCAGCAACCAGCCCGCCAGGATGGGCGCCACGGCGGAAAAAAGACCGCCCATGGCATAGCTGAGGGAAAAATAAGCCGAATTGCCGGTGCCCTGCGGAACCGCCGTCACATAAAAATAACGGCTGGCGCCGGCCGAAAAACTGTAAATGAGCAACCCGTAAACGGCCCACACCGCCAGCGCCATCCCCAGCGTGACGGCGCTGTGCCGGGGCAGGAGAAAAAGGCACAAGGGAAACAGGAATTGGACCACCATGCCGGTTAACAGCACCGACTTGCCGCCATACCGGTCCACGCACCAGCCCCAGATAAAGGTGGACAGGAGAAAGGCGAGGCGGAACACGGCGTCCAGCATCAACACTTTGTCCGAGCCCAACCCGATCTGCTCCTTGAAATACAGCGGGGTAAAAACCAGGATTCCGCCCGCCAGATTGAAAATACATCCCGCGATCAGGAAACAGAGGTAATTCCGGTCCCGCAGGGGCACCAGCAGTTCCGCGAGAAAGTCCGGCCTGGCCCGTTCCTCGCGAAGCGGAGCGCCGCCAGGCACCAGGGTCAGGGCCGCCATGGAGACCAGGCCGAAAACCACACCGACGGCAATCAACAGGCTGTATCCCCCCAAGCCGGCCCAGCGCGCCAGCACGAAGGAGGCGCCCAAGGTGGCCAGGCCTCCCATCAGACCTCCCACAAGATTGCTGGTGGCATCCACCTTGCCCCGCATGACGTCGGGCACAAACTCACGCGCCCAAGGCAACCAGGCCGTTTCCACGAAACTTCGACAGATGGAAAACAACAGCATAATGCCGGCGACCCAGAAGAAAACCGCCTGAACGCCAAACCGGCTCAAAATCCACGGCGACAACAGCAGAAACCCGATGACAACGGTGCGAATGCCAAAACCCGAAACGGCAACTTGTTTCGCCCCCACCCGCACCACCCAGCGCGAAACAAACAAGGCCAACAGACTCATAAAAGGCGGCAATGAAAGCACGAATCCCATGCGCGCCTTGGACAAGCCCAACTCGTTCAAATACAGAGGGAAAACCGCCCCGAAAACGGTCAGCAGGACAAAGACCGACAAGGAGGCGTTAAAGACATACAGCCACGGGAGTCCCCGCAGCTTCTGCACGGTGGTTATGGGAGGCTGTGTCATGGGAGCGGAACCGATGTGTCAATCCGGGTGAGGACTCTAGCCGGGCGCGTCCGCAAGTCAAGGGAGGACCGGGGGATAGCGGTGTGTCAAAACGGAAAAGCGCTCGATCGAGGAACGAGGACGAGGGACGAGGACGACGCGGAGATCCGGAAACCGGGCAATACAGCGGTTGAACGGGGATCGATTCGCTCGTCCTCGTCCTCGATTCGGCTCGTCCTCGAATGACACGCCCGCCATGGGCGGGTTGATCTCATTGGGTTGTGCCCGCTGTAGCGCGGTCAGCGCCCGCCCAGCGCCTTCTGCCGGCTGATGGTGATGCCATCCTCGGAAATCAGCTCCAGGCCCGGATACTGAAAGACTTTCTGTTTGCCGACGGTCATTTCGGCGCGCGGCTTGCCCAGTTGTTTCAACACAGCGTCAACCTGCATGCCCACATAACGCGCGCCGGAAGCCGGCGCATCGGAAGCTGTCGCGTTTTCCGTCGACGCCTTCTTCTTCCCCCACCAGCTTTCTCCTTCCTTGGCCGCGGGCGGCGAAGCTTCCGTCTCCACGGTGGCGGCCGATTCGCGCATGAACGACGGCACGGGAAGCGCGCTTTCATTCTGGCTTTCCGGCTGGGGATCGAAACCGCGCAATTTTTCCAGTTCCGAAAAGGGCAACAAATACACGGCCGCAAACATCATGATGTTTCCCAGCACCCACAACCAAAACGCATTTTTTCCTTCGGTCCAATGTGTAACCAGGAAAATAAAACCGGCAATGGGTCCGAGGAAGAGAACCGCCAAGCCCCAGCCGATATGCACACGGAAAGCCGCAACGATCATGAAGATGCAGGCCGCCAAGATGATGAGGCCCGAAAGCAACAGAAGAATCCATGGAACCATAATGACACCCCAAAAAAAATGGGACGCAGTACTCCGCGAGCGCAAATACACTGACGCATGGCTCGCGAGTACTAATCCGTACCACATAATGCTAAAGCCCCGCAGTGGAAAAGCAAGCAATAGCGCAGAGGAATTTCGGGAAGTGGGTTGAGCCATCTTGACCCATGGAGTGCGACATTTCTTTCCGTTTTTCACTGGACTTGTCGTTTTTTATTCTTCACTACTTATTGCCAATAAAAGATATATGCCATGCCTTTGTTATTGGCACAGGTGATGCTGTGTAATTAATAAGGAAACTAAAAAAACAGCAGGTAAAGGAGAGGAAATCAGAGAGGAGACAAGGAGGTGAACGATGAACAGCATAATTCCGGTGCGAAAGAGGGAAGAGGCTCTCGAATCGTCCGTTGCAAGGGATATCAATTATCCCCTTGAGGCACTCCATCGGGGACTGCACGAACTCTTCGACAGCTGGGATTTGGATAGCCCTCGCTGGATGACGCGCAGGCCGGTCGAACATGACCTGCGGGATTTGTCGCCCAGTTTCGATGTCATCGAAAGCGCCGATACGGTGCAAGTGACAGCCGAATTGCCGGGCATGGACGAAAAGGATATCGAGGTGACCCTGGATGGCCATAGCCTGACAGTCCGCGGCGAGAAGAGGCAGGAAAAGGAGGATAAGAAGAGCACCTATCATCTGTTGGAACGGTCCTATGGGCAGTTCCAGAGGGTTGTGCTCCTGCCGCATGGCATCGATAGGAACAAAGTCAGGGCCAAATTCAGCAAAGGAATCCTCGACATCACGATTCCTAAAACGGCGGAAGCGAAAGAGGAAAGGAAGAAGATCAGCGTTAACGCGGCGTAAAACCGGACAGTCCCCTGGAGGGCGAGGCTGAGCCGAGCCGCAGGCGACTTAAAGTGAGGTGATGTCGGACAACATTCCAAGCTGCCACATCGACTTGCACCCGGCTCACCGCAGGTTCGCCCTCCAAAAACTTTTTCGAATGGGATCTTTTAAATTGAACCCTATTGCGGTTTATTCTCCGACGGGAACGAAGCCCGACCCGCCCCACAAGACCTGCCAGCCCAGGACGGTATTCGTCAGGGTGCCGATATACCATGTCCCCGCGTTGGAATCGTATAACGCCGCGTCGCTGACGCCGTTTCCATCGTAATCGCCGGCCAGCGCCGACGCTCCCGGCCACCCCCACGCCCACGCCCATGCCAGCGTTGTGCCCGTCATGGACCGGATGAACCAGAGTCCGGTGCTTCGATCGAAGACGGCCAGATCGCTTCTGCCGTCGCCGTCGAAATCGCCGGGCACGGGATCGAAGGTCGCTCCGCCCCACTCCACGGACCAGGCAATCAGCGTTCCGGAAACCGACTCCACAAACCAGCGGCCGCTGGCGGCATCATAAACGGCCAGATCGCCGACGCCATCGCCGTCATAATCGCCCGGAACCGGCAGCGCGCCCGGCCAGCCCCAGAGGACCGCCCAGGCAATAGTGGACCCGGAAGCGGACCGGATGTACCAGTTGCCCGTATCCTGGTCGAACACGGGGTAATCGCCGGCCCCATCGCCGTCATAGTCGCCGGGGACCGGCAGCGCGCCCAACCAACCCCACTGCACCGCCCACGCGATGGTCGTCCCGGAAACGGACTGGACATACCAGGCGCCGGAATTGCCGTCGAACACGGCCAGATCGCTCCGCCCATCGCCGTCATAATCGCCCGGAACCGGCAACGCGCCCGGCCAACCCCACGGCACTGCCCACGCGATATTCGAGCCGGCCATGGAGCGCGCGTACCAGCCGGCGCCGGCATTATCGAAAACGGTCAGATCGCTGACGCCGTCCCCGTCATAATCGTTGACGGCCGTTCCGCCTCCGACGGTACCGCCGGAGGTTCCGGCATAGCCCGAATCCGGATCGCTGAACCCGCTCGCGCCGCTCGCATTCGTGGCCTTGACCCAGTAGAAATAGATCGGCCCCACCATCGCCGTCGTGTCGTCGAAAACCGTCTCGGCCGTGTCGGCCAGTTTGCCGGCGGCGGTCGTGTCGTTGGCCGTGTGCCGCCAAACTTCATAACCCGACGCATTGCTCACCGCGGACCACACGACATGGATCCGATCCGAATACGCGCCGTCGCTCGCGGAAACGCCCGTTGGCGTGCCGGGCAGCGGCATGGCATAGCCGCTGTCACTTGCGCTGAAGCCGCTCGCGCCGGCCGCGTTCGTCGCCTTGACCCAATAAAAATACGGGACGCCCGCGCTCGCCGTCGTGTCTTCATAACTCGTACCGGCGGTCGTACCGATCCTGCTCGCCGAGCCGCTGTCGTTCGAGGTAGACCGCCAGATTTCATAGCCTGTTGCGCCGCTCAATGCCGTCCAGCTTACCATCACTCTTCCGGCATATAAGCCATCCGATGCCGATACGCCGGTGGGCGCGCCCGGCGGCGCCAGCCGGTAGCCGCTGTCGGAAGCGCTGAAGCCGCTGATGCCCAGCGCATTCGTCGCCTTGACCCAGTAGAAATTGGTCGCGCCGGCCGCGGCGGAGGTGTCGTCAACGGCGAGCGCCGTTGTGGCGGCCAGTTCGACGGCGGTTCCAGTGGCATCGAGACTGCCCCGGAAAACAACATAACCCGCGGCGCCCGTGACCGCGCCCCAGCTCACCGACACTTTGTCCGCGAACGTCCCATCGCCGGCCGACACCGCTCCCGGCGGCGAGAGCGCCCGCCAGCCGGTATCCGTGGAACCGAATGCGGTCATTTCAAAGGCGTTGCTGGCCTGGGCCCAGAAATAATACAGCGTTCCGGGAACGGCCGAGGTGTCGCTGAACGCGGCGTTGGTGGCTGTCGCCAGCAGCGAGGCGCCATTTGTCTCGCCCGTGGTATTGCGCCAGACCCGGTAACTGGACGCGCCGGTGACGCTGCCCCAGGTCACCGCCACCCGATCCGTGAACGTTCCGTCGCCGGCCGACAGCCCCGACGGAGACGCCATGGCCCGCCAGCCGGTATCCGGGAGACTGAATCCGCTGACGCCGGAATGCGCCTTCGATTTGATCCAATAATAATAGGAAGCGCCGGCCGGGACCGAGGCGTCGTCATAGTTAGTCGAAGCCGTTTGCGCGACGAACACGGCATTCGAACTTGAACTGGTGAGGCTTCGCCACACCTGGTAGCCGGTCGCGTTCGTCGCCGCCTGCCAGGCCAGCCGGATTTTGTCCGTATAAGCGCCGTCGGAAGCCGTCATGCCCGGCGAGGCCGGGGGATGGCGGGCGCCGGTATGCTTCGCGTCATGCTGGAACATCGGCCAACAATCCTCCGCCAAGCCGCCGCTCTGCCCATAGCCGGTGCCATACATCGCATAGAGTGCCCAGTTTGCCGTGCCCACATAAACCATTCCGTTCGTGTCAATGACGGGAGAGCAGGAGGCATCGTCGTTCAGTTGCCACACAAAATTGGTGGTGCCGTCCGGATTCACCGCATAGAACTTGCTGTTATTACAGCCAAAATAAATGGTGCCGTCCCGTCCGATCGCGGGCGTGGACTGGATTTGATCGGCAAAGAGGTCAACCCAATTGGTGCCGCCATCCGCGCGGAGCGAGTACAGCCGGCCGGTCGAACCGATACTGGTGGTCCGATAAATGGTGCCGTCGGTAGCGATCACGGGACCCGACATATTGCCGGAACCTTCGGCCTGCCAGATGAAATTCGTCGTGCCGTTGGAGGCATCGATCCGATACAGCTTCCCATCGCTGGTGGCCGCCAAGGCCATCCCGTTGGAATCGATGGCAAGCGGCGCGTTTAACAATCCGAGGAAATCGCATATCCAGTTGGTCGTGCCATTGGGATTATACGAATAGAGATATCCCGCACCGGGTACGCCCACCAAAATCGCGCCGTTGGTCGCGATCACCGGAGAACACACATTGTTGAACATCGCCCCCGTGTTCCTTGTCCAGTTGGTCGCCAAGCCGTCCGGCGACAATGAAAAGAACACGCCGGCGGCCTCCTGCCCGACGTACAACGTGCCGTCATACCCGATGGCCGCCGTGGCATAGATCCGGCTGAAGAGATTCATCGCCCAATTGGTCGTTCCATTGGTGTTGAACGAATAAAACTGCGTCCCACCTCCCACGCTGACCCCCATATAGACCCCGCCGTTGGTGTGAATCGCCGGCGAGGCATTGACGCCCGCCGGTAGATTCCAGATTCGGTTGGTTCTCCCATCCAAGTTCAGGGCATACAGGCGATTCCCCATCCATGTTCCCACATAAATCGTCCCGTCGTCCGCAACGGCCGGAGAGGAATAAATCCCGTGGTTTAAAGTCCATTTGGTGCGCAGACGCATGTCCGTCAGACGCAGGGAATACGGCCCCACGCTGGCCCCGCCCGCGGCCTCCACCTTGGCGTAATACGTCCCGGCATTCGTGAACTTGTATTCGATCGTCGAAGCCAGGCCGCCATAATTGTTGTTGCTGGCCAGCAGGCTCGTTCCGGTCCCATCATACAGGTAAAGGACGGTATCAAGGCCCTCCCCCAAACTTTCAGTGTTGACGCGGTAATAGCGCTCGGCTTGCGCCGTGAAGGATATCCAGTCCGCGTCATTGGTCAGGTGGATCGAATAATTGGTCCGCACCGTATCCGCCGCCATGGCGGAAGCCGCGGCGGGGGTGTTGTCGGCTTCGTACGGGTCCGCCGCCGCGGTGGCGCCGAGGTCGGTGACCAACACGGTATAGACGCCCGTCCCCTGCACGGCAAAAACCCGCAGATACCGGTTCCCGTCCGCAAACACCGTATTGGTCAGGAACGCATTACCCCCCGGCGCGGCGGCCGAATAGGAGCCCACTTGCGTGGCATAAAAGGCGGCCATCGAGGTGGTCCCCTCGCCGTTATACAAAGCGATCCAAGGCCGATAAGTCGGGCTCACGTTGGTGACCAGGCACGCATAACGATGATAAGCCTGCACGGTGAATTTCACGTAATCCTCATCGCCGTCCCAATGGATCGTGCGATTGGTTTGCGCAGTTCCCGCGACAATATTCGTCGAGGCCGTGGCCGG
>JACQHI010000155.1 GCA_016199105.1 Lentisphaerota bacterium
GGGCGAGCGTCCACGCGAGCCGTAACCGCAAGGAGTTTTACAAAAGGCTCCAATGAAACCGGAATCATCGCATCGCTGGTCGCTGGAGGAGGTTCGCCGGTTCATGTCCGGCGCGCTGTCCGTCACCGACGAAGAAGGCGCGTTTTGCTTCCACCGCTTCACGAAACCGGTTGCCGATTTCTATGCATCGAACGATGCTTTGCGCGTCCGTATGCGCTGTCCGGCCGGCGTGTGTCTCCGGTTCGCCTCGGATACGCGCTGGATCCGGCTGGTTTGGAGGTATCGGGAATCGGCGCGGCCGTTCTACCAGGGATGTGTGGAGGCGGATGGCATGGCCGGGACGCCGTGCGGGCCGCTGAAAGCGGTCCCGCGCTGGGAGGGCGAGGGGTTCCGTCAGGACGAGCGCCGCCGGCGGGAATTTTGCGTATGGATGCCGCACATGTGCGTGGCGGAGCTCGCGGGGCTCGAAACCGAGGAGGGCGCGATGCTGGAACCGGCGCGTCCGCCGAAGTTCCGCTGGCTGGCATTCGGGGATTCGGTGACCCAGGGCATGGTCGCGCGCTGGCCGCATCTGACCTATCCCTCGCGGCTGATCGCGCGGCGGGGAGGTGTCGCTCATAATTTCGGTGTAGGCGGCGCCACGCTGCACGCGGCGCTGGCCGAAGGCGTTCCCGCGGAGCCGTTCGACCTGGCGACAGTCATGTACGGCCTCAATGATTTTAACCAGGGCCGGCCGGTGGGAGAGCTGGGACCCTGTGCCGCGGCTCTGCTGCGGGCCCTGCACGCGCGCGCTCCCAAGGCCCGGCTGGCGCTCATCACGCCGACCCCGTGGATCGGCCACGAGGGGCCCAACAAGATCGGCGCGACGCTCGGCGCTTATCGTTCGGCCTTGCGCGAGGCGGTGCGGGATCTCCCTCAGGTGACGGTGATCGAGGGGCCGTCGCTCATTCCGGCCGATCCGTCGCTGTATGTGGACGGCATCCACCCGAACGAATCGGGCATGGACGTTTTCGCGGGATCTTTGGCGGCGGCGCTGGATCGGGAAGGGTGGCACGGTTCGATGGCTCAGTGCATACATGAACGCTAAGTCCGTTCAATAATGCTGTTCGATGCAAGAGAAGATCATGGAATTGACCGCGTTAGGATTTGACGGCTGGTTTGAGCAGCGCTCTTCCACTCTCCTGCAACCGGGACAGAGCCTTGCACGCGTCACGGCTGTCGATAGGGGCGCATTCCTCGTCCGATATCAGGACACCGAGACGTACGCGGAACTCGCAGGAAAGTTCCGTTTCGCGATTCAGTCTGCCGTCGACTTGCCGTGTGTGGGCGACTGGGTGTGTCTGCAGCGCCACGCATCGGGCGGCCCTGTCATCATTCAGTGCGTGGTGCCGAGAAGAACATACCTGCGCCGCAAGTGTCCCGGCAAGACGGTGGACTTTCAGATGATCGCGGCGAACATCGACGTTGCCTTCATCGTCCAAGCCTGTCGAAATGATTTCAACATACGAAGGCTCGACCGATACTTGGTGATGGCCAGCGAGGGCCACATTGAACCCCGGATCGTCATCAGCAAGACGGATCTGATCTCTCCGGAAGAACTGGAACGGACGATCGCGCAGATCCACGGCGCGGGCATCTCTGCCCAAGTCCTCCCGCTCAGCAATGCGACGGGTTCCGGACTGGATGATTTCCGGAGTCTTCTTGCCCCCGGCAAGACGTATTGCCTCCTCGGCTCTTCGGGAGTCGGCAAGACCACGCTCATCAACCGGCTGATCGGTCGGGATGCGTTCGACACACAGGCGGTCAGCGAAACGGGAGAAGGCGTTCATACCACCGCCCGCCGCCAGTTGATTACGCTCGACTGCGGGGCCATGTTGATCGATACGCCCGGAATGCGGGAGTTGGGTCTGCTGGGAACAACGGACGGAGTGAACAAGATTTTTGCGGACGTTGGCGATTTTTCGATGAACTGTCGGTTCTCCAACTGTACCCATACTCAGGAACCCGGTTGTGCCGTCTTTGCGGCGGTGGAAAACGGGGACTTGGACGAAGAACGGTATCGGAACTATCTTAAACTCAAGAAGGAGACCGAGTACCACGATCTCACCTACGTCGAGAAGCGCAAGAAGGACAAAGCCTTTGGCCGTTTCGTCAAGTCGGCGATGAAGCAGATGAAGAAATAGCTTGTCCAATCCTGTTCATGATTAAAGTGTCCGCATGCGCAGGGGACCATGTAAACATGTCCAGCAGAATGGCGGTAAATCTGCTGGCGGGCTATACAAATCTTACATTCCGGACGTGAGTCCCGTTGGGACGGGCCACGTGAGTGGCGTTGCCACAACGTGGCTCACGCCAACGTCCCTCACGGGATGACAGGCAGGAATGCCTGTCTTACTGGGGGGCGCATAGCAGTTCCGTAGGGATATCGGCGGCGCCTGTTCTGGATGGGGTTATCCGTTATTGTGGTGCGGGCGTCCCGCCTGCTGTCCGGGATTAATACCTGCCCGCAGTGCCCCGCCTGCAACGTTATGCGTAGCATTGCGGGCAGGTGCGCAAGTGCGCCAGCACAGCGCTGCAGGCGGGCCGGCAGGCGGGACGCCTGCACCACAACAGATCGGCAGATTATCCCTGCGGTTGATACGAGAAAGCATCTACGGAACTGACGCGCCCACTGGCGAGAGGGCATAATGCGAATTGCTGTTGCTCCGCCGGTGCGCTTGTGCCATGCTTTCCGAGCATGAAATCGGCCGTAAAAAAGAGCAAACCCGCCGGAAGCGCGGCCGGCGGGAACGATCCGACCGTCCTCCCCTCTGGAAGCGGGGCAAGCCCGGAGGTTCCGGCGGGCAATGCCGGGACGGACGCCTCTCTCGATGATTTGAAGCACGGTCTGCAAAACGGGCGGCTGGCGCACGCGTATCTGCTGGTGGGGCAGCCCCGGGGCAACGCCCAGGCGTTGGTCGAGCGGTTTCTGCAGCTCCTCTACTGCCGCGCGTCCGAAGCCGGGCCCTGCGGGAGCTGCCCGACCTGCCGGCAGGTGCGGGCGCATAACTGGCCGGACATGCTCTGGATCGAGCCCCAGAAAAAATCCCGCACGATCCAGAAGGAACAGATCCTCGCGCTGCAGCAGTTCCTGGCCCACACGTCGTACGGGGGCGGCTGGAAAACGGCGGTCCTGCTCTATGCCGAACGGTTGAATCCGGTGGCGTCCAATTCCCTGCTCAAAACGCTGGAGGAACCGTCCAAGAACAGCCTCCTGTTCCTGCTCACGGAGTCGCCCGAATTCATGCTGCCGACGGTGCTGTCGCGCTGTCAGAAGCTCATTTTGTCCGAATCCACGCGGAAAATTCCGGCCGAAGTGGCGGAATCGGTGGCGGATATCATTGCCGGTCATGACCGGGACGATATCATCGCGCGCCAGGCCACGGCCTCGCGTTTCCTGATGTTCCTGAAGGCGCTGCGCAAGGGCGTGGAGGAGGCGGAAAAGAGGGAAGACGAGGTGGACGACGGGGACACCGAGGAACTGGAGGCCGGCAAGGAGGTCGTGGAGGCCCGCGTGGAGGCGCGATACCGGGAGGCGCGGGCGGACGTGTTGACGACGTTGCTGCAGTTCTATCGCGACATCCTGCTCGGTGTGTGCGGGGCCGACGAGCGATGCTTTTATGCGCAGGGCCAGCGGGACCTGACGCGGCGCATGGCGCAGGGGCTTTCCCACGGAAAGGCCCTCCGGAATATCGACGTCATCGAAAACATCAAGAAGCAGCTTGAGCAGAATTTACCCGAAGCCCTGGTGTTGGACTACGGATTCAGCCGGTTGACGACGCTGCCGGGAGACCGCTGATGTATAGAATTCTGTTCGTCAATAACGACGATCTTCAGCCGTGGAAGTGCTACGGCCCGGGAGAACTGGCCATCCACGAAGGCGACGGTTGCGTGCTGGAGGTCGCGAAAGTCCTCGAGTACGGCACGGTGGCCGGTCTGGTCCAGGAGGAGGGCGAGCCGCCGCCCGCGGTGAAGGATCTGCCGGTCGTGCTGCGTCGGGCCACCCTCCAGGACCAGTCCAAGGCCAAGGAAAATCAGTTGTTCGCCAAATCCGCCCTGCGCGTCTGCCATGACCTGATGCGGCGCCACAGCCTGGCCATCCGCCTGATGCGGGTCCGTTATTCGTTCGATCGCTCCCGGCTGCTGGTGGCGTTCATGGCGGAGGAGACGGTGGATTTCCGGGCCTTTGTCCAGGACCTTGCCGCGGAGACGCGCGCCCGCGTGGAAATGCGCCAGATCGGGGTGCGGGACGCCGCCGGCATGATCGGCGGACTGGCGCCGTGCGGGCGCGAGCTGTGTTGCAAGCGTTGGCTCAAGACGTTTGAAAACGTCAATATCCGGATGGCCAAGCAGCAGGGGCTTTCCCTGAATCCGTCCACCATCAACGGCATGTGCGGGCGCCTGAAGTGCTGTTTGCGCTTCGAACAGAACTGTTATCGGGAGCTGGAGGAGGCCCTGCCGCCCGTCGGTTCGCAGGTGACGTGCCCCATGGGCGACGGCAGGATTCTGGACCGCAATATCCTGAAGGGGCGCGTCCGGGTGGCCTTGCAGGACCAGCGGATCATGGAATTTCCCGGCCAGGACGTAAAAATGCTTGGAAAGTAACGGAGAAACAGGAATACTCTTCCGGCTATGACAAGGATATTGGTTTTACATGGACCGAATCTGGGGCTTTTGGGAACCCGCGAACCCGGCATTTACGGGCGCCTGACGTTGGCGGATATCGACCGTCAACTGCGGGAGCTTGCCGCGACGCTGCGGGTTGAAGTGAATTGTTTCCAGAGCGATGTGGAGGGCGAACTGGTCTCGAGGATCGGCAAGAGCCGTGGCGTGTATGATGGCCTGATCCTCAACCCGGGCGCTTACACGCACACCAGTATCGCCCTGCGGGATGCGCTTCAGGCGGTCGAGACGCCCTGCGTGGAAGTGCATTTGTCCAACACGGCGGCGCGGGAAACTTTTCGGCATCACAGCTTCACGGCGGCGGCTTGCATAGGACAGATCATGGGGTTTGGCGCCGCCAGTTACGCCCTTGCCCTAACGGGGCTGGTGGAGTATTTATCTCGAAAACGCGAACCATAAAGGGGGAATCAACCATGGATTTTAAAGACATCCAGCGAATTGTCGATTTGATGTCCGAACATGGCTTGACCGAGTTTGAGCTCGAGGAGAACGGCGTTCGTATCGCGCTGAAGAAGGGCGGCGGGATGACCGTGGTCCCCGTGTCCGCTCCGACGGCGCCGGCCGCCGCGCCCGCGCCCGCCGCGGCCCCGGCGGCGCCCGCGGCGCCTCCGGCGGAAGAAGCCAACATGGCGATCGTCAAGGCGCCGTTTGTCGGAACGTTTTACCGGGCGTCGGCGCCAGAGGCCGATCCCTTTGTGGTCATCGGTCAGGAAGTGGGGCCGGACACGGTGCTCTGCATCCTGGAGGCGATGAAGGTGATGAATGAAATCAAGGCGGAGATGCGGGGCCGAATCAAGGAAATCCTGGTGGAGAGCGCCCATCCCGTCCAGTATGGCCAATCGCTTTTCAAGATCGAAAAGATATAAGAGCGTCCCATGTTCAGCCGGATACTCATTGCCAATCGGGGAGAGATCGCGCTTCGGATCATCCGGGCCTGCCGCGAGATGTCCATCAAGACGGTCGCGGTCTTTTCGGAGGCGGACGAACACTCCCTCCACGTGCAACTGGCCGATGAGGCCATCTGCATCGGGCCGGCGCGACCGAGCGCCAGCTACCTGAACATTCCCAGCGTCATCAGCGCCGCCTCGATTACCAATGCCGATGCCATCCATCCGGGCTACGGCTTTCTTTCCGAAGACCCCAACTTTGCCGAGGTGTGTGAAACCAGCGGGATTACTTTTATTGGTCCCTCGTCAGAACTGATTCGATTGATGGGAGATAAGAGCAATGCCCGGCAGAAAATGAAAGAACTGGGGGTGCCCGTGCTCCCTGGTTCGGTGGGCGTCTTGGGCAGTGCGGAAGAGGCGGCCGAATGGGCCTCCACGATCGGTTACCCGGTGCTGATTAAAGCCGTCGCAGGAGGAGGCGGGCGCGGGATGCGCGTGGTTCAGAACCCCGCAGAAATTCCCGTCGCCTATGAGTCAGCCCGCCGAGAGGCTGACCAGGCCTTCGGCTCCGACGAATTGTACCTGGAAAAGCTCATTTCCGAGGCCCGGCACATCGAATTCCA
>JACQHI010000160.1 GCA_016199105.1 Lentisphaerota bacterium
CCCGAATCACATGACGGGACTGACGGCTTGGCGCGGATGGACTCGGCCGAGGCGGAGCGGATCGGGACGGCGGCTTTTTATGCGAAATGGAAGGGCGTCATAGACCGACATGTGCCGCCTTCCGCGACCAGCGAGCGGCGCGAAGCCTGCATGGCGTGGCATGCCCGGGAGGCCCAGAGATCCGGGGATACGACCCTGATGGCGATCGGCGCCGCACACGAAACGCCTATCCGAAGGCGCCTCCGGACAAACGACATCCCCGAGGCTATCGGGTCTGCGCCTGCCGTGAAGCCGGAGTTTCGTGTGTTCGCTGTTCCTCCGGCGGCGGCTTTCGCCTGCCTGAACTGGATGCAGGATCTCCCGTACCTGACAGCGGCCTTCTGGCAGAACTTGCTGGCCGGCCGTCTCCACTTCGATCGCGACGCCGCGGTACTGGCAATGCTGGCCGAGGCTAACGAGCGGGCCGGCCGGCCGATATCGCCGCGGCAAATGGCGAATATGGTCGGGGCGATTCGCAAAATGTCAGCCACGGAGGGCCGCTGGCGGGTGTCCCTCGATAGCCTTGCGGAGAAAATCAAGGCATTTGCCGGAGCGGGCTTCGCCGATTTCCTGGTTAACGAAATCGCCCTCAGCTATCCGATTCCGGGGCCGGCCGCTGTCCCCGAGGTGGATGTGCTGCCCGCGCATCCGATTGGCCACTTCCTTTTCAATTTCGAGCTGGATGAGGTTTATCTTATCCCTGATCCTCCGAATCAACGGGAGAAGCGTGAAGGGCTGCCTCTTTGGATTCGCCGTACGCGCCTGCGCAGCCACAGCATCTCCGCAGGTGAGGAGGCCCGGAATGACCGCCTGAACTGCCGCATCGCGGCTCCGGCCGAGGAGAGGGCAGCCAAGTGGATGGACGAGTTAACGCGCACCCTCGCTCACCGGCGCATGGAGGACCGCATCTGCCGGCAGTTTCCCGAGCGCCTGGAGAGCTGGGTCGCCCTGCCCCGGTTGGACATGGCCCGGACATTCCGCGCGCGTTTGCAGGGCGATAAGACGGGGTACTTTCAGCGTAATCCTTTCCCGGCCGAGCGCGAACGAGCGCCGTGTCCTTTCTGTGCGTCCGTTTTTCTTCTCCAACCCATTCCCCCCCGGCCATCGCGAATCGGCGGGTACTTCGTCAACCCGACAAAGGACGTCCAGGCGGATCCGCGGCGTTCCTCAGACCTCGTCTATGCGACAATGTACTGGTTTGCCGAACGTCAGCAGCTCGAGCACTCCCTGACAGTGAGCCGTAAAGCCATCCTCCTTCGTCTCCTGCCGCTTGTGGTTCCGAGCAATGACGAGGCCGCCGTAGCCTCCATGCTGGCCCAAGTGCCCCCGCGAAAACGATGCGCCACGCCGGTCTGGGACGACCGCCATTTGACAACGCGTTTCAAATCGCCTTTGGAACTCGCCATTGCCGGGGCGATCAAATGGACGATGGCCGACCACATCGTGGTTGTCGGCACGGAGGCCGGCGAGGGCATACCATCCAGTGTGAGAGCCTACGCCGATGAACAGAAGGTTGAAATTATCACGCTTCGCCGGGACGATTTCCCGCCATGCGTGCTCGATCGGTTCGCAATTGACACAGAAATGCCCGCCGAAACACCGTTTTCTGGTCCGCCCCCGGGGCTGAACCGGTTTGTCCGACCGCTTTACGGCTTCCCGGAGTCCATTAGGAACCGGGTAGCAACGCGAGACGGAGTGACTGTCGCGGGTCAAGAATGAGCGACCACCCTATACCAAGTGAAAGCCATGACGGACTATGAATTCAGACTTATCGTGCGCGGTGCCGAGCCGGCGGCTGCGCCGGTGCTGAGCATTCCCGGGCCGATGCGGCTTGCGGTGAATGACGGGAAATTAAGCGCCGTTCCTCTGGCGGCTCAGGACGCACAAGCGGCCGACATTTGTGTCGTCCAGCCCATTCATCGGAGTCAGCATAGTCCCGAACTGCTGCTGCTCAGTGCCCAGCCAGAATGCCTCCTGCTCAATGGAATCCATGCCTTGCCCCTCAACGTGCTACAAGCAGCCGATGAAGTGGCGCTGCCTGAGTCGCAGCTTCTGCTTCATGTCACCCTGTATCGCTCGGCCCCGGTCGGACCCCTGCCGGCGGCTATGCCCGGCAAAACCTGTGCTCTCTGCCGAGGCGCCTTCGTGCCGTCGGCCTCAACATATCGGTGTGTGTGCGGCGCGCTTTTACATGCGCCCACACAGGCGGATCAAGCCGAGAGTTGCGCGACGATGTCCACGGATTGCCCGGCCTGTTCGCGCCCGATCTGTCTCGCCGGCGGTTATGAATTCTGGCCGGCTGACCTCGATAAACCGGAGGCTCTTGATGCTCATCAACCCTAAACGCGCGCGTGGAAATCCCGACGCCGAACGGCCGGCGTTTGACGCCCGGCTGCCTGACTTTGTACGCGGCCCTGGGCAGGCGGAGTGCCGCAAGCGGCTGAGTCAGCTTTCAGTCGCAATCGCCGGCGTGGGAAGCGTGGGGCTTGCCGGCGTTGACCGGCTTTCCAGAATGGGGATAGCCGCCTTGCTTTGCGCTGATCCCGCTCGATTTAAGCCGGCGTCGATCCTGACGCATCCGATAGTTGTGCCGTCCAACCTGGACCCACCGAAAGCCTGCTTTGGCGCCCGCCATGCGGCACGGATCAACCCGCAGATGGATGTCCGCTACGTCATCGGGAAGCTTGAGGATGTTTCTCTTTCCGTGCTCCGTAAATATGAATTGATGAAAGTGGCCACAGATAACCTCGACTCTGTCCTGGTGCTGGGTAGGCAGGCGCGCCGGCTCAGCATCCCCCTGATTCGTGAAGCGGTGGAAGGCCAGACGCTGACCGCCCAGGTGGCAATCTACTCGAACTCCTCGGAAACCAGTCCCTGCCCTGTCTGCGGGTTCGGAACTTGGGAGTGGGCCAGCATTGGTAAAGATAAAAGGTTCAGTTGCGCCGGAGGTGAGACTCAATCGGCCCGTGAACTGACTATGAGCATTCCCAGCCACTGCTCGCTGGCCGCGGACTTGGGGGTGCAGCAGACCGTCAAATTCGTGCTGGGCTTGGGTAAGCCGGTGGCGGACACGATGTTGTCTTACTTCGGATATACAAATGAGCTGTCCGTGGCACAGCTCCGGCAAAATCCCAATTGCCCGTGCGACCATCGAGCCTACACGCAGGTTATCGTTCCCGACAAACTGGGCAAGCTGACCATGGCGGACATTCTCAACGCCAGCGGGC
>JACQHI010000161.1 GCA_016199105.1 Lentisphaerota bacterium
AACGCGAAAGGCGCGAAAAAAGAAAACCAAGGTTCTGTTTATTCGATTCGAGAAACATATTTTAGCCGTTCGAAAAATTTCGCGTATTTCGCACATTTCGTAGTAACAAGCGAATTCAGATTGAATTAGGAGATAGATCCATGCCTTTCATGCCCAAATGGGAACATCCCATCCGCATTCCCGCTTCCATTTCCCTGCCTCACGCCAGCCCCGAAGTCGCCGTCGCCGGCGACCTGGGCACATGGCAACTGCCCTTTCAACTGGCGCGGGATGTCGGCCCGACCGAGAGCCTGCACCTGCAGGTGGTCGGCGGCCGCAACAACAAGGGCCTGTTCAACGGCCTGCAAACGGACTCGCCTGACAAGGAGGGCTGGGTCACCGCGCATACCGCCGACGGCGCGATGGTCGCCCTGACCCCGCTGTCGCTCCCCGGACACCTGAAACAATATGGCATATTCGCCGTTCGATTGCCGGCGGCGGGACTCATGGCCGGCTCGGTGCTGACAGTGACGATCGGAGACCGCTCGGGCGGCGGCCCTGGCGTTCGCGCACCCGGCGGCTGTCTGCGCAATAAATTTTTCATTCTCTATGTCAGCGATCCGGGAAACCCGGGAGAAGCCGCCACCTGGACCGAAGCCAACGCCCATCAGATCGTCGGCGCCTGCCTGATGCACATCGTCGGCGGGCCCGCCGTCCGCCTGTATGCCTACGCACCGTCGCAAGCGGAGTCCGCTACACCCTTCGCCATCGCGGTTCGCCCGCAGGATCGCTACGACAATCTGGCCTCGACCCCGCTCGGCGACATCACCGTTTATTTGAACGACAAGCCGCTCGATGGCGCGGTCGAAGCCTTGCCCGACACGACGGCCGTGCGAATCCGCGTCGCCGTCGTCCCGGAAGGCGTACACCGGCTCCGTGTGGAAGACCGTGCCGCCGGTCTTCACGCGATGACCAATCCCATCGTCTGCCGGAAAACGCCTCCCGATCGAAACGTCTATTGGGGCATGATTCACGGGCACAGCGAAATATCGGACGGCAGCGGCACGCTGGACAACTACTTTCGCCAGCTCCGCGACGAGTGTGCGCTCGATTTCGGGGCGCCCGGCGATCACGATCATCTGTGGGAAACCCCGGACGCCTACTGGCGTCACACCTGCGCCAAAGTCAGGGACTACCACGAACCGGGCCGGTTCGTCACGTTTCCCGGCTACGAATTCGCCAAGTGGCGGAGAAAAGGCGAAGGCGATCGGAACGTGTATTACCTTCACGACGACCGGCCGATATACCGGTCGGACGAGGGACACCATCCCTGGCCCAACGACCTTTTCAAGGCGATCTTAAACGAAACCTGCCTCGTCATTCCCCACCACACCGCCCTCGCCCCGGCGTATTGCGATTGGAAGGATCACGATCCCGTGCACGAGCGGCTGGTCGAAATTTTTCAGGTGCGCGGCAGTTACGAGTGTTCGGAGGAAGACGGCAATCCCCTGCCGGAAAACGCCTATGGCGAACCGCCCAACCCCGCGGGCTACGTGCGGCGTGCGCTGGCCCTGGGCTGGCGCGTCGGCTTCACCGCCGGCGGCGACGATCACTCCGGACAGGCGGGAACGGACGCGGGAAAGCCGCCCTCCGTCAAAGCCGGATACTACAAAGCGGGTAACATGAGCGTTCTGGCGACGGCGCGAACGCGCGAGGCCATATGGGACGCGCTATGGAACCGCCGCGTGGTCGCCACGAGCGGTCCCCGCATGCTGTTGAATTACACCCTCCAGGATCGACCGATGGGCTCCGAACTGAGCCTCCGCCATCTGCCGGACCTGCGCCGGGAGCGACGGCTCACCGTGACGTTTCACGGTATGGCGCCCGTCCGGCAGATGGACATCATCCGGAACAACACGCCAGTTTTCACCGCGACCGGCGGCGGCCTAGACATGGAGTGGACCTGGACGGACACCGAACCGCTATTGTTTCTCCGCGGCGCCCCCCATCATCCCGAGCCCTTTGCGTTTTATTACGTCCGTGTCATCCAGGCGGACAACGAAACCGCGTGGGCCAGCCCGATTTGGATCGATGGAGCATGATCGGTCAGAAGCTAATAACTTGTTTTCGAGGGTCGTTGTAGGCCCGGTGACCCACCGGGCGATTATTTCGCAGCTTCTGACTCATTACGATCAACGCGGGTTTTCGCTTGTCAACCCCCGCCGGGGCGCAGTAAAAGAGTAACCCTTGATTAGGACGCGACGAAGTGCGTCCCTCCATCAAAACGAAAGAGGCGCCATGAACATTCCGAAAGACCTGCGTTACACCGAAACCCACGAGTGGGTCCGCGACCTCGGCGACCGGCTGGAAATGGGCATCACGGATTACGCCCAGCACGAACTGTCCGACGTGACTTATGTGGAGCTTCCCGCCCCGAACGAACGCCGCGCCGCCAAGGAGAACGTGATCGTGGTGGAATCCATCAAGGCGGCGGGCGAAGTCTATATGCCCGTGGCGGGAACGGTCGTGGAAATCAACGCCGCGCTGGCCAATGCCCCGGAACTGGTGAACAACGATCCGTACGGGAAAGGCTGGCTCATCCGCATCAAGCCGGACAACAAGGCCGACTTCAACGCCCTGCTCACGGCCGACGCCTACGCCAAGCTTGCACCGGAATGATTTGCATGGCGGCGGAGCCGCAACCTAATGGTAGGGACGCCTCCCCGCCAGCACGGGGCAAGCAGCAATTCGCATTATGGCGCTTGAGCGGTATGAGAAGCAGCGGGTTCGCAGCCCCCGCTGTACTTTTTGGAGCATTTCCCCCAGTACAGCGGGACCTACGGGACCGCTGCTCTTCC
>JACQHI010000174.1 GCA_016199105.1 Lentisphaerota bacterium
CGAAGGGGAAGGGGTTCCAGGGCGTGATGCGGCGGCACAACATGTCCGGCGGTCCGATGACCCATGGCGGACATTCGAAGCGCCGCGTCGGCTCCATCGGCATGCGCGAAATGCCCGGGAAGATTCACAAGGGCAAGCGGATGCCGGGTCACATGGGACACGTGAGGATGACCCAGCAGAATTTGAAGGTCGTCCAGGTGCGCGCACAGGAGAATGTGATTGTGATCAAGGGGGCGGTGCCGGGGCCGACGGGCGCCCTGGTCGTGGTCCGGAAGTCCCTTAAAAAGGGCCGGCAGAAGAAGAGCGGCAAGGCATGAGTAAAATACCGATTTATAATCCGGCCGGAGCGGTGGCGGAGGAACTGGAAATCGCCGACGACCTGCTGGTTCTGGACAAGGGCGACCAGGCGTTGCACGACACGGTGGTGGCGTATCTCGCGAACCAGCGGGCGGGCACGGCTTCGACGCTGGGCAAAGGACAGGTGAGCGGCAGCAACAAGAAGCCGTGGCAGCAGAAGGGATTGGGACGCGCCCGGGCCGGGTATCGGCAGTCGCCGGTATGGCGCGGAGGCGGCGTGATATTCGGACCGATGCCGCGATCCTACCGCACGGATCTGCCCCGCAAGGTGGTGCAACTGGCCTTTCGTCGGGCGCTTTCGGAGCGTATCCGCGACCGGGCGGTGCGGGGGGTGGATGCGTTTCCGGTGGCGTCGCCGAAGACCCGCGATTTTCTCACCTGGCTGAAGACACAGAATCTCGCCGGGAAATTGTTGATCGTTTCGGACAAGGTGGAGCGCAATCTGACGCTGGCCACGCGGAACGTGGGAACGATCGAAGTGGCGCGCGCGCGGGATGTCAACGCGTATCAGTTGATGCGGGTCCGCCATATCGTGGCGAGCCGCGGCGCGCTCGACGTATTGAAAAAACGCCTGTCGCCGGGAGCGGAGAAACGTCGATGAGAGCCGCACACGACATCGTGACGAAGATCCTGCTGACCGAGAAGATTTCGCGGCACATGGAGAAGGACAACCAGTACGGTTTCCAGGTGGACGGCGGCGCGAACAAGGTGGAGATCAAACGGGCCGTCGAACAGTTGTTCAACGTGCATGTGACGAAAGTGAATACGATGAACCGGCGGGGCAAGGTGAAACGCGGGCGGACGCGGGCCGGGACAACGGTGGCGACCAAACGCGCGCTGGTGACGTTGAAGGCCGGCGAAAAAATAGACGTGGTGTAAGGCACGCTCATGGCGATCAAAAAATACAATCCGACCACTCCGTCGCGGCGGCATGCCGCGGTGTCGGCGTTCGACGAAATTTCCAAGCACACGCCCGAACGCTCCCTTCTGAGGCGTCTGAAGAAGAACGCCGGCCGCAACAACACGGGGTGCGTCACCGTGCGGCATCAGGGCGGGGGGCATCGCCGGCACTACCGCGTCGTGGATTTCCGGCGCGACAAGCTCGGCATTCCGGCGAAAGTCGCGGCGATCGAGTACGATCCGGGGCGGTCGGCGCGGATCGCGCTGTTGAACTATGTCGACGGCGAAAAGCGGTATATCCTGGCGCCGATCGGTTTGCAGGTCGGATCCTCGCTGTTGTCGGGGCCCGCGGCCGAGCCCCAGGTGGGAAATGCGCTGCCGCTGGCGAAAATTCCGCCGGGACTGGATATTCACGCGATCGAACTGCGTCCGGGTTGCGGCGGCCAATTGGCGCGGAGCGCCGGTCTTTCGGCGGTGCTGATGTCCCGAGAAGGGGCCTGGGCGAACATCCGGATGCCGTCGGGCGAGATCCGGGTCGTCAATGCCGAGTGTATGGCCACGATCGGCAAGGTGGGCAATCCGGATCATAATACGATCGACTGGGGCAAGGCGGGGCGCGCCCGCTGGCACGGAATCCGGCCGACGGTTCGCGGCGTGGCGATGAATCCGGTCGATCATCCGATGGGCGGCGGCGAAGGCCGTGCCTCGGGCGGGCATCCCCAGTCGCCGTGGGGGCAGTATGCCAAGGGATTGAAGACGCGCAGCAAGCGGAAATCGAATAAATTTATTGTGGCACGGAGAAAGTAAAGTCATGGCGCGATCGCTGAAAAAAGGTCCGTATGTGGAAACGAAGCTGATGCTCAAGGTGGAGCATTTGAACCGGTCCGGGGAAAAACGCCCGATCAAAACGTGGTCGCGGCGTTCGATGATCGTGCCGGAATTCATCGGCCATACGTTCGCCGTGTACAACGGCAAGACGTTTATCTCCGTGTATGTCACGGAACACATGGTGGGGCATCGTTTGGGCGAGTTTGCCCTGACGCGCATATTCAAGAAGCACGGGATGCACACGGATAAGGTGTTGGCCGCCAAGTAAAAGCTGCGCCGCGTGAGCGGCCCATGGAAACACGGGAACTGACTGATGAAAGTAAGCGCACTTTGTCGATATACGCGTGTGTCGCCGCTGAAAGTGCGGCCGCTGGCGCGGACACTCAAGGGATTGCGGGTGGCGGAAGCCCTGAAAAGGGTCCAATTCGCCAACAGCAAGGGGGGCGCGCTGATCGAGAAGACGTTGAAGTCGGCGGTCGCCAATGTGGAAAACAACGCGAAATTGTCCGCGGACGAGTTTTGGGTGTCGTCCGTTCAGATCGAACAGGGCTCGACGCTGAAGCGGTTCTGGTCGCGGTCCCGCGGGATGGCGCGTCCGGTGTTGAAGCGCATGGCGCATATCCGGGTCGAGTTGGTCAACAGTCGGGAAGACGACGGTCAGGCATAGAAAAGGAGAATTCGCTTGGGTCAGAAGGTCAATCCAATCGGCTTTCGTGTCACGGTCAACAAGAACTGGCGTTCGCGCTGGTATGCCGACAAGAAGACGTTCGGCGACTATTTTCACGAGGATTTGAAGATCCGTGACTTTGTCAAAAAGCGCCTCGAGAGCGCGGCGATCCCCGAGGTGCTGATTGAGCGGTATGCCAATCGCATCCGTGTGACCTTGTCCACCGCCCGGCCGGGCATCGTGATCGGGCGAAAGGGACAGGATCTGGAAAAGTTCCGCGACGAACTGAGCAAGATGACGGGCAAAGAGGTGTACCTGGATATCAAGGAAGTCCGGAATCCGGACGTGAACGCCCAGCTCGTGGCCGAGAACGTGGCGGTGCAGTTGGAGCGTCGCGTGTCGTTCCGGAGGGCCATGAAAAAAGCCATTAAGATGGCCATGGATCTTGGCGCGTTCGGCATCAAGATGATGGTATCCGGCCGGTTGGGCGGGGCCGAACTGGCGCGTCGCGAGACCTACAAGGAGGGCAAAGTGCCCCTGCATACCTTGCGGGCTTTTATCGATTATGGATACGCCACGGCGAGAACCGTGGCCGGCGCCGTGGGCGTCAAGGTCTGGATTTGCCGGAAACCCGATGAGGAAACCACGGTGAAGGGAGTGTCGCGTCGTGCCGCTAATTCCTAGCCGCGTCAAATATCGCCGGGTTCATCGGGGCAGCCGGAAAGGGGAAGCCACCAGCGGAGATACGGTGGCTTTCGGGGAATATGGGCTGCAGGCGCTGGACCGCGGATGGATCAAATCCGTGCAAATCGAGGCCTGCCGGGTGTCCATCAATCGCCACCTGAAGCGGAAAGGCAAAGTCTGGGTGCGCATATTTCCGGACAAACCGGTGAGCAAAAAGCCGCTGGAAACCCGCATGGGACGCGGGAAGGGCGATCCCGACTGCTGGGTGGCCGTGATCCGGATCGGGCGGATGTTGTTCGAACTGGATGGCGTACCGGAGCGGCTGGCGCGCGAGGCGATGCGGCTGGCGGCTTCGAAACTGCCGCTTCGCACGCGATTCGTGTCGCGGCACGGCGGCATCGGAGCGGGATCATGAAAGCCAAGGAATTGCGGGAACTGTCGCTGGAGGAAATCAATCAGCGCTATCGGGAGGCGGTCAAGGAATCTTTCGACCTTCGCATGAAACGGGCGACAGGCAAGACGGAAAACCCGTTGCGGGTCCGTCTGCTCAGGCGGGACATGGCGCGCATGAAAACGATTTTGACCGAACGAGGAAAAGCCGCTGCTGCTCCGCGAAGCACGGGGAAATGAGGACATCATGCCGGAAACGACACAACAACAACGGAATGTGAGAAAAACCCGCATGGGAACGGTCATCGGGGACGCGATGGACAAAACCATCATTGTCCAGGTTGAACGGCGGGTGCGTCATCCCATGTACGGCAAGGAAATGCGGCTGACCAACAAATTTTACGCGCATGACGAAAAGAACGAGGCGAAGGTCGGCGACAGGGTGGAGATCATGGAATCGCGTCCCATCAGCCGGTTGAAGCGGTGGCGCCTGGTGGAGATCGTGAAAAAGGAATCCCGGGCGGCCGGCGGAGAACCCGTATGATTGGCGAGGAATCCCAACTGGATGTGGCCGACAACACGGGCGCCAAGCGCGCCAA
>JACQHI010000169.1 GCA_016199105.1 Lentisphaerota bacterium
AGAGCAGTTCAACTGCTCCGCAGTTGAACTGCTCTTTCTAGATTGAAGAGTTACGGATAGCGCTGATATGGACCTGAGTCCCGTTATTTTTCCTCACGGGTGTAGCCGTAACGGCGAAAAGTCTCCCGCGCCGCCGGTTGCCGGCACCAGGCGAGGAAGGCCTCGCGCAACGGCGGGTGTTCACTGGTCGTCAACCCCAGCAGGGTGACGCGTGTGGCGGGATAGGCGATCCCGGTGGGCACGACTTCCAATTTGCCCGGATACAGGCCGACCACGAAATTCCAGACCACCACCGCATCCAACGAGCCGACGATCAGGCCGTTGGCCATTTCTCCGTGGCTGCGCGCCTGGAGCACGACGTTCCGCATCACGTCCTCCTCGATCATGCGCTCCCGCAGCGCGCGGACGAACAATTCGCCACACGTGGAGTAGCGCGGATCGCCGATGCCGAGCCGCGGCCCCGGTTTGGCCAGATCCCGAACGGCGCGTATGGCTTTGGGATTGCCGGGCCGGACCGCCAGAACCGGTTCCAGATAGCCGATCGTCACGGTATCGTTCCAGCGCCCTGCCGCTTTCAGCTTGTCCTCGAACGGATCATGGCAGACGAAGACATCGGCCTTCGCTCCGGCGAGGATTTTCGGGAGCAGCGTTTCCGACCCGCCCAGGTCGAACTCGATCCGGACCCCCTGGGCTTGCGCGAATTGCCTGCCGATCTCCTGGATGGGCGCCGCCATGGAGCTGCCGCATAACACGCGCAGCGTCGCCTCCGAGGATGGCGTGGTTGCCTGTTTGCTGCAGCCTGCGCCGAAGGTCCACAGGACCAGCCATAAGACGGACACGCGTCCCAGCTTCATAAGGTGGCTCCTAATGATTCGCAGGCCGATCCCCCGGCCTTCGCCTCTCCAGTTTTCAATGATTTTGTCGCAAATGATTTTGTCATTCCTGCCGTTGCATTTCATCAACTATTATCATAAGGCTACCCGGCGGCGGTCTCAGTGTTCGGCGATGGCGTGGACCAGAAGGGCGGTCAGGATGCCCAAGACCATCCCGACGAACACCTCGAAGCGGGTATGGCCCAGCAGTTCCGCCAATTTGTGCTGGGAGAACTTGTGTTCCTTGAAGGCCATGTCGATCATCTGATTCAGGATTTTGGCCTGCAGGCCGGCGGCGCGGCGCACGCTCTGGGCGTCGAACATGACCACGATGGCGAAGGCCAGGGCCACGGCGAACAGCGTGGAGTCGCCGCCCTCGCGTATCATGACGGACGTTACCAGGGCGGACACCATGGAGGAATGGGCGCTGGGCAGCCCCCCCGTGCTGACCAGGAAGGCCAGATTGACCTTCCGGGTTTTGACGAAGAACTGGATCATCTTGGTGATTTGCGCGAGGAACCAACCGCAGAACGCGGACCAGAACGTGGGATTGCTCCACAACTCGAGAAAGGGATGAGAGTGCATGATACGGGGGGTGTCGGCCGTTAATAGGCGTTTTTCCTCGCGAAGAGGGTTTTGACCAGGATTTTGAAGTCGAAGGCCAGCGACCAGTTTTCGAGATAGTAGAGATCGTGTTTGAGCCGCTCCCGGATGTCGGTGTTGCCGCGCAGACCGTTCACCTGGGCCCAGCCCGTGAGGCCCGGCTTGCACACGTGCCGCCACATGTACCGTTCGATATCCTCCTTGAACTGATCCACGAAAACGGGACGCTCGGGGCGGGGTCCCACCAGGCTCATTTCGCCCTTCAACACATTCCACAACTGGGGAAGCTCATCCAGATTGTTGCGGCGCAGGATGGCCCCGATGCCGGTGCAGCGCGGATCGTTTTGGACGGTCCAGCCCGGCTTCCGGCCGGTGTCGGCGTCCACCTCCATCGTGCGGAATTTATAGAGGATGAAGACGCGCCGGTTCTGTCCGCAACGCTCCTGGCGGAACAGAACGGGGCCCGGCGAGGCGCGGCGGATCAGGCCGGCGATGACGAGCATGGGGAGGGAGGCGAGGAGCAGGCCCAGGAGCGCCCCGACGATATCCTCCGCGCGCTTCAGCAGGCGGTTCCAGAGGGAATCCAGCGGCCAGCGGCTCACCCCGAGCAGCGGAATGCCCGCGATGGTCTGAATATCCACGCTGCCGGTCAGCACGTACAGCAGGTCCGGGACCAGATTGAACGTCACCATGGCTTTCTCGCAGAGCAAAATGATCTCGATCATGGCCGGATGGCCGATGGAGGAGTCCGTGAGGATCACCTGGTCCACGTGCTGTTCGTCCAGGATTTTTTTCAGGTCGCCGGCGGCGCCGAGGACGGATTCCCCCGTGATTTTCTCGTCGGGATCCGCGGGCTGCGTGCGCAGAAAGCCGATCACCCTGGAGCGGAGCCGCGGCTCGCGAAGGATGGCCGTCTGCAGATGGGCGGCCACCGAGTCCGTGCCCAGGATCAGGACCCGGCGCGAGGAATCGCGATGGCGGGCCAGGTGGATTTCCCAGCGAAAAAGGATGAGCCGTTCGATGAGGACGCACATCAGCACGGTGACAAAGGAGATGGCCGCCGTCATTCGAGACAGGGTCGGATCCCTGCGCATGGCGAAGGCCAGGGCC
>JACQHI010000026.1 GCA_016199105.1 Lentisphaerota bacterium
CATCAGCGCCATGGGCTACCGGGCCGACGAGGCACAGTTCAAGCGCTGGTGGCCGGCCAGCCTGCAACTCATCGGCAAGGACATCCTGACGACCCACACGGTGTACTGGCCCACGATGCTCAAGGCCATGGATGTGCCCATGCCGGAGACGATTTTTGCCCACGGCTGGTGGCTCATCGAGGGCAGCAAGATGAGCAAGTCGGACGGCAACGTGGTCAACCCCATGGACCTGGCGGAGAAATACGGGGTGGACGCCTTCCGTTATTTCCTGCTGGCTGAGATGGTGCTGGGGCAGGATGCCGGTTTTTCCGAGGAGGCGTTTGTCCGCCGCTACAACACGGATCTGGCGAACGATCTCGGCAATTTCGTCAATCGCATCATGAAGCTGATTGCATCCAACTGCGGCGGGAAGGTTCCGTCCGCCGGCGAGCTGACGGAGCCGGACAACGCCCTGCGCGATGCCGCCCTCAACGCCGTGCGGACCATGGAGGAGGCCATCGACAAGATGCGCCTGGACCTGGGTTTGGGCGCAGTCTCGGCGGTGCTGCGTGAAGCCAACCGCTACCTGGAGAAGCGTCAGCCGTGGGCGCTGGCCAAGGCGGCGGATCCGAAGCCCCTGCATACGGTGTTGTATACGTCCGTCGAGACGCTCCGGATCATCAGCGGCCTGCTGTATCCCACGATGCCCGACAAGATGACCGCGCTCCGGAAGACGCTGGGCTTCCCGGACAAAGCGCCGACGATCAGCGAACTCAGCCGGTGGGGCGGGACGGAGCCTGGCATCGAAATCGGCGAAATGACGTCGCTCTTTCCCCGTATCCTGACACCCAAGGCGGAGGCCGGCGGCCCGGCGGACAAGGCCCCGGCTAAAGGCGCTCCTGCGCCCGCTGGGGTGGTGGAAGTGGAATACGCCGATTTCGCTAAGCTCCAACTCCGGACCGCCACGATTCTTCAGGCGGAGAAGGTGGAAGGGGCGGACAAGCTTCTGCGTCTGCAGATCAAGGTGGGCGAGGAGGCGCGCCAGATCGTGGCCGGCATCGCGCTCTCGTACAAGCCGGAGGAACTGCCCGGCAAGACGATCGTGATCGTGGCCAACCTCAAGCCGGCCGTCATCCGCGGCGTGGAATCCAAAGGCATGCTCCTGGCCGCCTCGCAGGGCGGCCAGCTCCGCCTGATCACCGTGGATGGCGACCTGCCGCCCGGCGCGGTCGTGAAATAACCGGAAACCTGCGCGCTATGGTCCCTGCCGCCCAAGGAGAACATGGAGATGAAGGCCAAGATTCTCGGGGTTGTCCATCTGTCTCTCTTGGGATAAGGTGACATCAGGGATAAAGTGTTCAAACGCCTTCGGGTATTGAAACAACCGAAGACCTCGACCGCCGGGACCAGGGCGCGATGGAGGGCGGCAGGCCCTGCCGCCGTGATCGGAACCGGCGACGGAGCCCGTCGCCCTCCAGAATGGACACGACAAACGTTTGTGTTGCCGAAAGGCATTAAGGCGGCGTAGCCGTAGTCGATATGGCAGGGACGCCTCTCCGAGGCGTCCGCGGACCGCTCGGCGACCGGTCCCTACCAAACGCAAAACGAAAACAGGATATGAAAACAAAACCACTGGTGGTCAAGACCGAAGCGCAACAAGTACAACCTTGGGCGCAAGGGCTTGCCGCCAATTGGACCCGTGCGGCTCGGGCGACGATCCTGGCGGACATGGGCAAAGTCCGGCCGGCGTCGGCCCTGTCGGGCCGGTTGAAAAAGGGGCGGTGGAAGACGCTGTCCTATGAGGCGGGTGGAATCGCGGGAACCATGATTGTGGCCATGGCGGACGCGGAGGCGCCGACGGTCCGGTTGCCGCTGAAGGCCAGGGGTTGGCACGCGATTTTCGTGGGCTTGTTCGCCACCGTTCCGGACGGGGCCAATCACGTTTGGCTGAAGCTGTCGAACGATGCCGCGTTTGTCCCCCGGGGGAGCAGCCCTCTGAAAGGGGGCTATTGGGCGATCGAGGATGTTTTTTTCAAAGTGGCGAAGCTCGCGGACGCGCACCTTGAAATTCGCCCCTCACGGGGCGTGCCGAGTCGCGCCGCCCTAGCTTACGTGAAACTCGTTCCCCTGACGGAGGCGGAAAGGACCGGTTTTCAGGCAGATCGGGACGACCGGTCGAAACGGACCCTGGCCGCCACCTGCGATGGATTCAGTTTCATCTACGCACAGCGCCCGACCACGCGAGAGGAGCTGCTCTCGGAAGTCGAGATCTACCGGGATACGGATTTCGGAACGCTCCTGTTGCACATCGGCGGGGCGGACCAGGCGAATTATCCGTCGAAACACGGGATCATGTTCGGGCAGGACCTGGACAGTTTTCCTTCGCCGGGCGACCGGAATTTTGCCGAGTCGGCGGCCATCCTGGCCCGGGAAAAAATCAATCCGACCCGGACCCTGATCGAGGGGGCGCACGCGCTCGGGATGAAGGTGCACGTGGGGCTACGTCCGGGCCTGTGGTCGTATTACCAACCGCATACGGATTATTTCCTTTCCCCGTTTTACCGGGACCATCCCCGGTGGCGGACGCTGGATCGTGACGGGACGCCAGTGGCCCGGATGAGTTGGGCGGTGCCCGAGGTGCGCAAGCATCTGCTCGACGTACTGCGACAGGCGGTTCAACTGGGAGCGGACGGGGCACACCTCGTTTTCAACCGCGGGTTTCCACTGGTCCTTTATGAGCCGGCATTTTGCCGGCAGTTTCAACAACGATACGGGAAAGACCCGCGAAAGCTCAATGAAACCGATCCCCGCGTTCTCGGCCTGCGGTCCGAAATTGTGACGTCCTTTCTTCGGGAAACCCGGCAGATGTTGAAAGAAGAGCAGGCCACCCGCGGCGCGGGCGGAACGTTGGCGCTCAGCGTGTGCGTCCTTGGTCTCGAAGAAGGCAACCTCCAGTATGGAGTGGACATCCGGCGGTGGGTGAAGGAACAACTCGTAGATGAGGTCTATATCTACAAATACGGATTCGGGAAGTGCAAAGCTGAAATCGATATGGATTTTTTCCATCGGGTGTGCATTCGGGCGGGGGTGAAAGTCATTCCCGTCCTCAGTATTTATGAGACCGTGGATACGACCGTGGACAAGCATGTGCGGGAGGCGGTGGAGCTTCTGGAAAAGGGGGCCGATGGGTTGGGCGTCTGGGATGCGGCGGCCGAAGCGGGAAAGCCCGCGTGGTGGCCCATGGTCGCCCGCCTGGGTCGAAAAGACGAACTCCGGCGGCGGCTGAAAACAGGCATGGCGACCTCCGTCTGGCTGCCGGTCCATCGCCTGGGCGAAGAAATCATGGATGGGCAATATCCGATTTACTGGGGCGGTTAGGACGGTCTGTCCCGGGCGTGACGCTGCGAGGAAACACGATGCGAACAGCGATGGGCGGAGTCAGGATTATTGTGTTGGTTGCGTCTGCGCTCCTCGGGGCGAGAGTCCTGGCCGATGACGTAAAAGTCTGGCCCCTGTTCTACCGGAATACGGACCCAGAATCCCGCGAGGTCCGCACAGAGGTTCTGTGGCCGCTCTACGTCCGCCAGGCGACACCGGACTATGCGGCGAACCAGTTCTTGAGTTTCCCGCAACGCTACCCGGCGCAGTATCCTCGCCAGTTCTATCTTTTCTGGCCGTTGACCGGCCTGCGGGCCGGCCATGGACATGACGCCTGGCTGTTCCCGTTTCTCTGGAGCGGCGAGGACCGTGCCGGGACCAACCGTCATCTTGCCCTCGTTCCTGCTTTCTACTACGGCAGGCATGGCGATGCGCGGACCCTGAATCTGGGCATCCTGCAGCACAATCGTTGGGACAAACACGGCCATGCGCATTATCTTTGGCCTCTCTTCTGGGGCGCCGTGGACCGATCCGAGGCGAGTTCAGGAAGTTCATACGGAGCGCTCCCGCTGATCTGGCTCTCCCGGCATGAGAACAAGCAAGGCGGCATCGAGCGCCAGTCCCGCTCAGGGGGCGTCCTGCTCCTGAACTGGTGGAACCGGTACCAATACAAGAACGTCTATTCGGACTACACCACCGTGCAGGCGAGCGACGGGCTGTTTCCATTTTTCTATCGTTTTGATTCCGTTCATATATGGAACAGGCAAGTCGAGAAGGGCCGTTCGACCTCCGATCGCCTGTGGATTCTGCCTTATTGGCAGTCTCATGAATCGGAGAGCGCCACTCAGGGGAACGTTTCCGTCCGTTCTTCGGAAGAAGCACACCACGTTCTGTTTCCCTTATACTGGAACTGGATGGGCGGCAAGAGCGGCACGAGCCATGCGGGGCATCTCGTCTTCCCGTTCTGGTGGCATTCCGAGGAAAGGCGCAACAACGAGGTGACGGGCTCCGCCAGCTTCCTCGTCCCGGTGGGAGCACATCTCTACAAGAAGGGCGAGTATGAAACACAGAACCTGCTGGGACCTTTTTTCAACCGCACCGTAAGCCAGGCGCGGGGAGGGGCCGTCCGCTACGATGCCTTTTTCCCTTTCCTGTCGTTGACCCGCGGCGCCCAGCGTTCGGGCGGGCGGGTGTTTCCGCTGGCCGGGTGGGGCCGCCAGGGGGGTGCCTACGACAATCTCTGGTATCTCTTCCCTCTCGGCTGGCGTTGCGAAACACAGGAAGGCGCTGTTTACAACGCACGGCGCCCGCAGTTCTGGGCTTTGCACGAGCTGGAGAGCAAGCCGGTCATGTCCCGGCCCGACTCCGAATGCGGTCCGCGCCGCACTGTGGCCGTCTATCCCTTCCTCTGGTCCAAGCGAAAGGCGGATGTGCAAAGCTCCGGGGTTCTGCCGTTCTACTGGCAGAGGACCGACTGCGGCGGCCCCACCCTTTCGCGCGAGACATGGCTGCCTCTCCTTCTCGGCCATCATGAAAGCAGCAAACGCAACGGCAGGCGCACCTACGCGCGGCAGGACTACCTGCTGTCCGTGCTGGCCCATGGAACGGGTGACGACTACGCGCTCCGGCGGCTGTTCCCTCTCTTTTCGTATCACCGGTGGAGCGGGCATCGGGAGTTCGCGTCGTACATCCTGCCCTTCGCCCGCGACACCTGGCGGGATCCCCAAGAACCGGAAACGCGTTACTCCTCCAAGCTTTCCATTCCATTCAGATTCCTGCCGCTGTTTCGTACCGCCTCGAATGGCAACGGGACCAACGATTTCCACCGTAAGAGCTGGTTCTTCCCCTTTTACAAGACATCGGTTGATCGGTCGCCCGGGGCGGTGTCCAGGAAACTCTCCATCCTCTGGCCGGTCTGGAATGGGGAGTGGCAGAACGGCGAGACGCGCATCCGCGGCCTGGGCGGCGCGGTGAACTTTTACGAGTGCGATGCGAACGGGTTCGTGGAACAGCGCCTTCTGTACCGCGTCTTCACTCGGCGCACGCGGAGCTGGCGGTCGGAGCATGAACTCATGCCGTTCTACGCGCAATCCAGCCGCGAGGATGGAACGTCAAGCTGGAGCTTCCTCGGCGGCCTCCTGGGCGGCGGCCGCGATACGACGCGGCGCTACCTGCGCCTGTTCTATTTCAAGATTCCCGTGGCCCCGGTCCGGCCCGGCGATGAGACGAAACGCGCGAAGATCCGGACGCGGCATGCGGACCTTGCGCTGAACTACCTGCGGCATGGCCGTCATGATCGTGCCGCCATCGAGTTCACGCTGGCTGGCGATGCCCGCGGGGACGACCGCGAGTTCCAGATTGCCGCCGGCGATGCCTATCTGGATGCGGACGCGGATGCCATCGGCAAGGAGTTGCGTTCGAGCGTTCCCTCTTCCCTCTCTCCTTTGGCCGGAACGTCCGGCTACTGCGATGCGGCGGCGGTGCGGATGAACCTCCGATGTCTCGCCATTCAGCGGTTCGAAACGGCCATCCGACTCGGGGCCGACCGGCCGGACCTGCTTCGGAAAATCGCCTGTGCCCTCCACGACAGGGACGAACTGGCCGCCGCGCTGGAAAAGCTGTCCGAATCCGACCGGCTCCGGCCGTGTTTTGCTACCGGCATGGAACGACTGGGCGCCGCCAACTCTCTTTTTGACGAGCGACTCGGAGACAAGAAATCAGATGCCGGGGAGAAACAGGCGGCGTATGCGCGGGTGAAGTCCATTTTGGGGGAGCTGCAGAAGCGCTATCCGGATTCTCCAAGTCTGACCCGCTTGGAGGCGGAACTGCCCGGCGAAGGAGAATCTTTGGACGCCACCACCTTCGGGCCGATGGGATTGCACGATGTCCACGGGAACAACGCCTTCAGTCCGGCGCCATTACGTCGGCTCGCGTTGTATGAACGCGGCGCAACCTTCGAGCCCGGCGCCGAGGAGCGCGACTGGCTGTCTGACCGGAAAGCGCTTGCAGGTCGGTTTGTCCGGTCTCTTGTGTCCGGCAGGCCCGGAGGCCCGGCGACATTCTGTGCCCAACGTGCCGTTAACATTCTCAACTACCAGTTGTTGGAACTTCTGAATTATAAAAAGCACACCGAATCCGAGACGCTGATCCCGCGGATTCTCGAACTGTTGCCGTCAGCTTGCACATCGTGTGCCGATCCGGAACACGGCAAGGCGGCGGACCGCTACGACTTCAATAATCCGGTCCGCGAGATCATGCAGCAACTCTACCGACTATACGTGGACGCGCAGGACAAACCCCTGGCCTACATCGCCTTCGCCAAGGAGCTGGCCGGCCGGCTCTGCTTGCACCAGCGCGAGGCGGTGGAGAAGGAGTTGGAGCGGGTGCGCTTTGAACAGCAATATCTGAAGGAATGGCGCATCGCCGGCGTATTGGCGGATAGCCCCGTGAACAGGGTTTACAGCGGAAAATTTTTCGACCGTTACGTGAATCTGGACGGCATCCTTGGTCAGCCCGACCGCTGCACGCTCACGGCCGACTGTGTCGTCACGGCGCCCGAAGAACGGCCGGCCGTGCTCTGGCTGGGGTTTGACCATGTGCTGACCGTTGAATTGAACGGCAAGACCGTGTTTGGCCCGAAGTCCAGGAAGATAGCGGTGCGCGACGAGTTCCGTGTTCCCATCCTGCTTCAGCCGGGGGAAAATCGGCTTCGCCTGACAGTGACCGATGACACCCTGGCCTACGGTTTCTTTGCCCGCCTCAGCTCCGTGGCCGGTGACCTGATGGAGGATGTTGCCGCCGCGCCGGCGCCGTGACGTTGGGCACACGAAAATTGCAGACACGGTCACGACGGAGCGTGACCCTCCCAAAGCAAGACTTTTTCGATGGAGGGATCCAGCCTTCGTCCCGACCTCTCGGAGAGTCGGGACTATGGCGGAGTAGGCCGCGCTCCGTCGCGTCCAAATCAATTGTTTCACAGTTTCCGAGTGGTGTGGGTAGCGGGGCTACTGCTGGGTGACCGTGGCGGTGGCGGTGTTGTTGTCGGCGTCATTGACCGTCACGAGGTTGACTCCGGCGTTGGTGGCGCTCTGGTAGAAGGCGGTGTTGTTGCTTGCCGTATAGAGTGTTCCCAGGCTGGGATTGCTGAGCGTCCAGGTGTATGGCGCGGTCCCGTCGCTGGCGACAAACCGGATGACGTTGGTGGCCTGGAGGCTCAAGGTCACCGCGTCGGGAACCAGGGTCAACCCGGACACCGAATTGGTCTCGTCGTTCAGCCCGAAGGGATCGTCCGCATCGCAGCCGCCCAGGCACAGGACGGCGATGCATCCCAGGCCGGCGATCGTTCCCGTCAGCATCGAGCGATGGCCTCCGGCATTCATGCGCGTCAGGAGTTCCAGGGTGGAATGGGATACAATGGCGTTTCGAGGCTGTACGCGTCGAGAAGGCGTCGGATCAAAGTCTGCTTCAAGGCGGCCCGCTCCGGTCGATGCCACAAATTCCGCAATTCGTCGGGATCGTCCGACCGGTCGAACAGCTCGCCATCCTCCGTTCCCGGGTAGAGCGTCAGCCGATGCGTCGGCGTGACCAGCGAACGGACGCGGAAGCCGGTGCTGGGATCGTCGTTTTCGATGACCACCGCGTCGCGGATGGCGGCGGCGGCGCCGTTCAGCAAGGGCTTCCAACTGCGGCCGGGGAACAGCCGGAGCGGCTGCTGTGTGCCCCATGCGAACGGCGTTTTGCGGGAAACCCAATCGCTCCCGGGCAGCGGGATGCCGCAGAGGTCGAGCATCGATGGCAACAAATCCACCTGGCTGACCAGCGCCGGCTCGGCACGGCCGCCCGGCATCCCGGGCGCCGCCACGAGCAGGGGAATGCGGACACAGCCTCGGAATGTATAGAAAGCCTTCCAGAGCAGGCCGTGGTCGCCCATCATATCTCCATGGTCGGCGGTGAAGACGATCACCGTGTTTTCCAGTTGGCCGGTCTGTTCCAGCGCGTCCAGCACGCGGCCGATTTCGGCGTCCATGTGCGTGATCATGCCGTAGGTCCCCGCGATCAGTTCGCGCCACTGGTCCGGGGTGACGCCCGCGTTGTTCACCTCATAGGGCTTGACGGCGCCGCTTCGGATCCGGCGATAGATGGGCGGGAGCTCGTCCAATTCGCCCTCGCGGACGGCGGGGGCGGGCACGGAACGCGGATCATACAGGCTGGCGTAGGGTTCCGGCGGCGCCACGGGCATGTGCGGATCGGGAAACGAACACCAGGCGAAAAAAGGCGGGGTGTTTTCGCCCGCGGATTCCGTGATCAGGCGGATCGTGGAATCGGCGATGAAGCGGTTGTAGTGGAATTCCTCGGGCAGGGCCATGGTGTAGCACAACGGAGCGCCGGTGGCGGAGGGCCGGCCCGCCGCGGGCTGCAATTGCCGCGGATCTCCGCCCTTTTGTCGCAGCCAGTCGAGGTAGGGGCCATAGGCATAGGCCGTGTGGCCGCCGACGAAATCGACGGACTGAAACCCGTAATAGGGCGTCGGGAATTCGCGAATAATCCCTTTCGTCCAATAATCCATGCATTCGGGAAAAGCCTGGATGTCAGGCGGTTCGACCATGGGCACCCAGGGGGTCAGGTGCAATTTGCCGGCGGCGTGCGTACGGTATCCGGCCCGGCGGAAGATATCCGGAAGCACGGGAATATCCCGGCGAAGCGATTGGCCGTTGATGCGGACGCCGTGGTCGCGGGGCAGCAGGCCGGTGAACATCGTGGCCCGGGCGGGCATGCAGATGGGATTATTTACGTGGGCCTGTTGGAAGAGGGTGCCGCGCCGGGCCAGCCGGTCCAGGTGCGGGGTTCGGACGACGGGATTGCCGGCGCAGGCCATGTGGTCCGCGCGCATCTCGTCCGCGCAGATGATCAGAACATTGGGATGGGGTTTGCAACTTTGCATGGCAAGTTGAAACAGGGAAGACCAGTGGGCACGTAGCGCCCACTGTACTGGGGAAATGCTCCCCAAAGTACAGCGGGGGCTACGAACCCGCTGCTCCTCGCATGCCGCTCAGACGCCATAATGAATTGCTGGACTTTGCATGGCATGGGTTGCCAAGCCGTCCGGAAAGAAAGATGGCCTGCCACGCTTCGCCTTCGTTCTTCACGTGGCTGCGCCACGCGTAGCCCGAAGGGCGAAGCGTGGCGGGAGAGACGGG
>JACQHI010000187.1 GCA_016199105.1 Lentisphaerota bacterium
CCGTTGGCCCGTCCCAACGGGACTCACGTCCGAGCGGCGTCATGCGTGAACCGAAACCATGACCGCGCTCGGAGAGCGCGATGCACCTGGCCCGCATCCGCGGCTGACGACAGTATTGGGCCCGCTTGGCGGGTGAAGTGTCGATCGACGAAGACGGCTCGGCGCAGCCTCGCCCTCCAGGGGATGGAACATGGGCAATTGGAGGGCGAGACTGAGGCGAGCCGCAATTTATCTTGGCACTCATAACAAAACTTCCGTTTCATTTCTCCGCGATGATGGCGCCGTTCTGGACCCTGAGGCTCTTGAGTTTGGCGATGGTGGCGGCCGATTCAGGATCGTTCATGGCGTCTTCGGCGAGATTTTTCGTTCGGAATTCCTTCATGAACGCCTCGGGAATCGGTTTGTCGTTCGCCTCGAGTTGGTCCACATACACGAAAAGGCGGCCCGCCGCGAGGCCCACCCGGATCTTCGCCGTGCCGTTCAAATGGCGGCCTTTCAACCCGATAAAATCGGTGGGAAGGCTCAGTGTCGCCGAGATCTGGTCGCCGGCGATCCGGACATGGGCCTTGCCGCCCATCCCCTGGAAATCAGGGGACGAATTGAGCAAGGCGTTGATCTCGTCGGCCGTCAGAACCAGCCGGCCGGGTTTATCCTCTTTCATCGCCTGTTGAAAGGCCTGGAGCCTGGCGTCCAGGGCGGCCATCTTTTCCTTCGAAAGCGTGACCACGGGGATGTCGGCCGGCCTGTTGGACGTGAAGCTCATCGCCACATCCTTCAGCTTCATGATCACGAGGCTGATCGCGACGGCCGCGACGATGGCGATGACGATGGACGTCAGACAGCCGTAGAAAAAACAACCGTGCCCCTTTTTTTCCTCGGTCGCAGGCAAAGTATCGGCGGACATGGCGCCTCCTTTTGTGAAATGGCTTGTTATCGTTCTTCGGGCCGAAAGCCCGTTCCATGGCGACAGCGTTTCATGGTCATGGATGGTGCCTGAATGGGGCGGCGCATTCAAGCGTGGAGTTGCGAAAAATAAGCAGCCGATGAACACTTGAACTTCACGGAATGAAAGGATACCATGCCGACATGACAGCAATTGCGGAAAAACTCGATCAAAAGCTGACAACCTGGAGCGCCGAGACTGCCCACGAAGTTGAATCCTTGGTGGGGGAAATCATCGAGATCGCTGACGGCGACGGACTGGATATCCTACGCTGTCGGCACGTCGAACAGGAAGTGTTGGACATTCTCGATGAAAACAAGACCCGGTGAAGTCTGGTTGGCTGATCTTGGCATCGCCGATACAACCGGCAACGGGTACTCACAGCAGGATCGTATCTTCGAAACAATTTGTACTGCTTTGGTCAGAACCGACAGCCCTCAGCGGCGCGGCGTAGCCGTGTACGCTGAAGGGATTCGGTAATTCTCTTTCTTTTCAGTTTCCGATAGAGCCATGGCAAGAACACGGCGACTATCGTTGCCCAAAGAAAGCTGTCGGCAATGAAGAGAACGAACCACAAGTATCCGATGGGGAAATGGAAGACTCCCGCCTCGCGCATGGTGACAAGGGGGAAATTGACGATGACCGATACGGTGACGACAGCTTTCTCTTGGGTGGTGAACGGGGGCGTGTCGTAGTCGTCGTGCGCCATGGCAATGCTCATCGTCCAATTGGCCATGCCATAGCTAAGAGCGAAGTGCAGCATCGCAACGATGAGCACGCTGACTGATCTTCTCCATCTCATCTTCATCTCATGCCGAACAGTATTATTGAACGGACTTCGCGTTCATGTATGCACGGCGTCAATAGCCTGTGTTGCCGGCTAAAATCCTAGGGATTCCATTCATCTATGGGAAGCCGAAAATGGTTGTATTTTGCGGGAGAAATCAATCGCGAATGCTCGATGCGCGGCTCCGCGCCAGCCTACGCTCGGAAGCTGACCTGAAACAAGCGTGTCTGTCATCCCAGGTGGCCCGACCGCTCCCGTGAGGGACGTTGGCCCGTCCCAACGGGACTCACGTCCGCGGGCGGGTGGACAGAGCAAGCCCGCGCGGTGGAGCGCGCGGGCCACCTTGTTTCGTCGCCCTGAAAAAACCGGCCGCAGGCTGGCGACCTTACTACGGCCTGGCAGGCAACGTCGCCTTCCATGGGAGGGAACGATGAAGAATTGGAGGGCGAGACTGCGGCGAGCCGTAGCTTGTGAATTCGCGGCAAGCCCGTGCGACGGCTCGTGCTTCGTAGTCCGCCAGATGGCGGACCACTTCGCAGAGTAGCAAGGGCCGTGAGGTTCCGGTGCATGTCGTCGAGGGTGGCGGCGGAATCGGTGACGAGGACGACACAGCGGCCGGTCGTCCCGTGAATGGCCATGGCGAGGGCGGCGGCGGCGGACCCGGGCATGGGCGTCAACCGGCCGAGCCGCCGTTCGTCCAGGCCCGCGGCCAGTTGTTGGTTCAGGTCTCGTGCTTCGTAGCCCGCCAGTGGGCGGGCCACTTCGCAGAGTTGCACCGGCCCACTATCCGCACAAAGGTCACTCCGCTTAGACGGGGAGTGACCCTCCCTCATATTGTCGGGTTCAGGGTTCACGGCTTGGCAGAGGTCCCAGTTGGAACTGGGACCCACGTGGGTCCCGACTCCGATCGGGACCTCTCCAGTATCCACAGCGAAGACCAGCACTTTCTGGAAGGATCGTCCATGGCGTGTGCCTCTCCCAAAGAGGGGCAGCGGGCTATTTCACCACGGACGCGCCGGGCCAACCCCAGTTGCCGCCCCAGACGATGAGATTGCCGGCCATGGATCGGATATACCAGTTGCCGGTGAGAGGATCGAAAACCGCCAGATCGGTTTTGCCGTCGCCGTCATAATCGCCCGGCACGAGTTCCACGCCGGGGAAACCCCAGTTGACCCCCCAGGCAAGCACGGGGCCGGAAATCGAACGAATGTACCAGTTGCCGGTATTGCGGTCGTACAGGGCGATATCGGACGCGCCGTCGCCGTCATAATCGCCCGGCGCCAGTTCGGCCGTGTTCCAGCCCCAGGCAAAATCCCAGGCGACGATCCTGTCTTCCAGGGCCCGGATGAACCAGCGGCTGTTGGCACGGTCATAGATGGCAAGATCGGACGCGCCGTCGCCATCGAAGTCCCCGGGCAACGCCTCCGTTCCGGCCCACCCCCACTGGAAGGTGTACTGGTTGGTCCACGTCCAGACATACCAACTGCCGCTGTCGGGCGCATACACGGCAAAGTCGGCGCGGCCATCGCCATTGTAATCGCCGGCGACCGGCCGTGCGCCGGAAAACCCCCAGGACAAGCCCCAGGCATAGACCACGTCGGTCAGCGTTTTGACGTTCCAGGTTCCGGTGTCGTCGAAATACATCGCCAGGTCGCACCGGCCATTAGCGTCATAATCGCCGGGCACGAAGGTGCTGGTCTGGCCGGGAACGCCCCACGACACGCCCAACGCGACGATGCCGTGGGCGAGGGAGAGGATGTACCAATTCCCGGCGACTCCATCGAACACGGCCAGGTCCGAAATGCTGTCCCCGTCATAGTCGGCTGTGGCCGTGCGGCGGAAACCGGTATCCGGCTCGCTGTAGCCGCTCGTGCCGGAAGTCGAGATGCTCCGAATCCAGTAGTAATACACCGTCCCCGGCGTGACCCGGGTATCCTCATAGGCGGTCGAATTGGTCACGGCGAGGCGGGAGGCCATCGTGGTGTCGGGGAGTTCGCTCCGCCAGACCTCATAGCTGTTCACGCCCACGAAAGAGCCGTTCCACGTGACCCGGATCTTGTTCACGAACGCGCCATCCGTGGCCAGAACACCGGAGGGCACCTCCAGGAAGACCGCCTGGTCCACCCAGGCGGCGTCCTGGTTGGTGGAGATGGTGTTGTCCTTGGCATACACCCACTCGAGCAGATTCGTTCCGGCCGCCAGCATATAGGACCGCTGCCTCCAATCGACAACGCCGCTAATCTTGGATTGCTCGACGCCGTTGATGAAAAAGCTCAGGAAATCGTAATTGGTTTCGGAGGATACTTTCCACCAGAAGCTGAACGAACCGGGCCCATACGCGTTGGCCCGCAACCAGGAAGACTGGCTGTTAAGGATGTCGCCGCTCTGCACGGCGTCCACGCCGTCGTGCGTTACGACAGACTGCCCGAACCAGGGCGCATTGGTGCCGGTTGTCCAGCCCAGGAGCGGCGAATCGGAGGCATCGGCATAGGTGGCGCGGGACCCGCTGTCAAAGCCGCTGAACGGGCTTGGCCCCAGCGTATTGGTGGCCTTCACCCAGTAAAAATACGTCGGCGTCTCCGCCGTCATGTCGAGATACGGGGTGTCGCCGGCAATCGCCAGTTGCGAGGCGCTGGCGGACGTATTGGAGACGCTCCGCCACACCTGGTACCCGGTGGCGCCGGAAACGGACTGCCATTGCACCACCACGCGATCGGTGAATTCGGAATCGGACGCCGATACGCCGCCGGGCGCGGCCAGCGACCGCCAGCCGGAATCCGGGGTGCTCTCCGCCCCCGCCGCCCCATAGTTGTTCACCGGCTTGATCCAGTAGAAATATTTCCGATCCTGGCCCGCGCTGGTGTCGTCATAAGGGGGGCTGGCGGCGGTGCCGGCCTGGCTCGCGCTGCCGAACGAATTGGTGAAGCCCCGCCACACCTGGTAGGAAGACGCCTCCGACATGACCGTCCAGGAAACCCGGATGCGGTCGGTATAGGTGCCGTCGCTGGCGGACACGCCCGTCGGGGCGCCGAACTCGTACACCCGGCTGAACTGGTGGGACGGCAGATTCAAGTTGCCGGACAAGTCAACGGCCACTCCGTTCGTAACATCCACCGTCACATCGCCGGGCGCCATGGGGATCAGGCTGAATGTGTAGACCGCCCCTGTCCCTTTAAATTCGGCGGCCACGCCGTTCCCCAGCGTCAGATCGGAAGACACGAAATTCGTCACCGCCTCGCTGAAGGTCACCACGACGGGGATCGGCGACGTGCCGACGGGATCGTCGAGAGGCGACGTGATGGAGACCGTCGGCCGCGTGGTGTCATACACGCAGGTGAACGCGACGGAGGCCTGGTTGCCGTTGCCCGCCGGATCGGTCGCCACACCGCCTCCCACGCTCACGATCACCGTTCCCTGCGCGGAAGGCGTCACGTTGAATGTATAGTTGGACGTGGCGCCCGCGAACCCGCTGATCGTCCCGCCCGTCACGCTGACGTCCCCGACCGCGAACCCGCTCATGCTTTCGGTGAACCGGATTTGAATGGGGATGGGCGAGACATTGGTATGGTCACCGGCCGTCGAAGTGATGGTCACGGTGGGCGACAGCGTGTCCACCACGATGTTTTTGGACATGCCCAGCGTCGTGGTCGGCGTGAACGTGAGGAACGGATTGCCCGCCACGTCGGTAAAGGTCGAGCCGCCTGAGGTCTGGATGTTGATATTATTGAGATCCGCGCTGTTCTGGCCGGCCGCGACGGTATAGATGGCGCTGGCCGAGGCGGCGGGACCGAACGGCGGAAAATTCAGCGTGGCGCCGGTATCCAGCGTGACGTCCAGGGTTCCTCCGGCGAGAATCACCGGTTCGGAGAAATTCACCTGGATGGTGATGGCGGCGCCCGGACCGTAAGTCCCATTGGGATTGGGAGACGTGACCGTGGTGACGGTGGGCGCCGTGGTGTCAATGACGATGGCGCTGCCGTCGTTGATCGTGATCGCCGGCAGGGCCACCACGGCGTTGTTCGTGGCGGCGTCGCGCAGGGTTCCGCTCACGAGCACAATGTTGGTGGAGTCGAGATCCGCCGAAGTTTCGCCGGCGGCCACCGTGTAGATGCCCGTGACGGTCCGGGCCGGTCCGAAATCGGTGAACGTCACTTGTCCGCCCGTATCCAGGCCCACCCGCAACGAGCCGCCGGCCAGCGTGACATCCTCGCTGAAGTTGACGACCACCAGAATATTCGAGCCGGCCGGGTAGCGCCCGTCGGGCGTGACCGAGGTGATGGAGGAAATCGTCGGCACGACGCCGTCCACGGTGGTGAAATCCCACGTGGCGAAACCGGAGAAGCCGCCAAAGAAGTTCGAACCCGCATCGTGCAGATTGATATTGCTGACGACGATGTAATACTCCGTCGTACTGATGAAGATGGAATGGGAAATCACAACGTTACTGTTGCCGTCCGTGCAGAATACATTGGTGGACGCGACACTCACGTTCTGAAACAGGCTGTTGTCCGCGCGCCGTCGAATTTCGATATTGCCGGTGCCATTCGTGACCGGTTCGTCGAGCGTGAGCATGAGCGGGTTGGCCAGCGGAACCTGGATCGCCCCGTTGAGGGGATTCAGCGCGAACAACGTCGGCGCCACCCCATCCACCACGATGTTCTTATTGCCGTCCAACGAGCCTCCCGCCCCCGGCGCGGGCAGCGTCAGAACGGCGTTTCTAGCGCCCGAATCCTGGATCGTGGCGGCGCCCAACACCAGCGCGGTGGCGCCGGTATAGGTCAGGTCCGCCGAAAGCTGGCCCGTGGTGACCGTGTAAGGGAAAATCAGCGTGAGTCCCGGCGAGCCGGAAAAGTAATTGCAAACGGCGTTGCTGGAGCCGGCCGTGGCCAGCGTCAAAACCGGAGCTCCACCCGCCACCGTGACATCCTCGCTGAACGTGACGCGCACATCCACATACTGGCCCAAGCCATACGCGCGGTCAACGTTGGTGGAGGTCACATCCCACACCACCGGCGCCGTATCCACGATCAGCGCTTTGTTGAAGCCCAGCGAGTTGGCGGCGCCCGGAACGGGCAACGTATTCGTGGCCGGCAGACCGGAAGCCTGGTCGTTGATCGTGCCACCGTTCAAAATAAGGGAGCCGGTGCCGGTGTAATCCAAATCCAGCGAATTGTGGCCCGCCGCGACCGTATAATTGAATTGGAGCACGGACGAGCCGGACCCGCCCGAATAATTGACCACCGCATTGCTGGATCCCGTCTCCAAGGCGAGTTGAGGCGTACCGGCTACGACGACGTTCAAGTCATACGTCACTTCAACGGAAATAACGCCGGCTGCATCGTACGTGCCGTTGACCGTGGGGGAGTTGACGCCGGTCACGGCCGCGCCCCAC
>JACQHI010000027.1 GCA_016199105.1 Lentisphaerota bacterium
GGGCCAACGTCCCTCACGGGAACTGGGACCCACGTGGGTCCCGACTCCGATCGGGACCTCTCCAGTATCCACAGCGCAGACCAGCAATTCCTGGCCGTTCCGAATGACAGGCAGGCCTGCCTGAGCGCTTATCCAGCCATCCGGAAAAAGCGCTTTCGCTGGCGCAAATTCCTGATATGCTGTCTACTCAAAGCGTTTCTTGCTCTGGAAAACCGATGAAAACCCGCGGCATACGCCTGCGACTCGCGCAGATGGAGGTGATCCCGGCCGACCCGGCCGCGAACACCGCCCGCATGCTGGACCTGATCGAAGCGGCGAAAAAAGATCGCGTGGTTCTCATCGCCTTCCCCGAAATGGCCATCCCCGGCTATCTCATCGGCGACATGTGGGAGCGCGAGGCCTTCCTCCGTGACTGCCAGGCCGCCGGCGAACAGATCCGCAAGGCGTCCAAGGGCATCCTCGTGGTGTTCGGCAACGTCGGCGTGGACTGGAAGCGGAAAAACGAGGACGGGCGGGTCCGGAAATACAACGCCTGCTTCGTGGCCCACAACAAGGCATTCCACGGCCCGTCGAAAGGCCCCTACCCGTTCGTCATCAAGACGCTCCTGCCGAATTACCGGGAATTCGACGACAGCCGCCACTTCTGCGACGTCCGCAAGCTGGCCATCGAGGAAGGCAAAAAAATGGAGGCGCTGATCGCGCCGGTCTCCGTGAACGGGCTGTCGCTGGGCTGCATTCTCTGCGAAGACGCCTGGGACATGGATTACGGAGTGTCGCCCCTCACCATCCTCGGGAAGCACCCGCTGGACCTGGTGCTGAACATCAGTTGCTCGCCCTTCACCCTGAACAAAAACCACAAACGCAACCAGGTCTTCTCCCGGCACGCCGTCACGCTCAAGACCCCGCTGGCCTATGTCAACAACGTGGGGCTCCAGAACAACGGCAAGACCGTTTACACGTTCGACGGCGCCTCCTGCGTTTATGACAGCCATGGGAATGAGGTGACAGACCTCGCGCCGTTCGAGGACGGCGTCATCACGTTCGACCTGCCGACCGACAAAAAAGCGCCGTTCGGCCGGCCGGTGACTCTTACGGAAGACGGCATTACGGAGATTTACCAGGCCCTCCGGTACGGCACCGGAAAATTCATGCGGCTGTGCGGCGCAACGAAGGTGGCGGTGGGCGTCTCCGGCGGCATTGACTCCGCCGTGGTGGCCGCGCTGTACGGAACCCTGCTGAAACCGGAAAACCTTTTGCTCGTCAACATGCCGAGCCGGTTCAATTCGTCCACCACCATCGCCCTGTCCCGGACGCTGGCGGCGAACCTGGGCTGTTTCTATACGGAACTTTCCATCGAGGCCGGGGTGCGCCTGACCGCGGCGCAGGTTGACCGCCTGGACATCCGGAGCCCGGACGGACGGCTCCGGAAGTCCCTGAAACTGACGGAGTTCATGAAGGAAAACGTGCAGGCCCGGGACCGGTCCGCCCGCGTGTTGGCGGCCGTGGCGTCGGCGTTCGGCGGCGTGTTCACCTGCAACGGCAACAAATCCGAGACAACGGTGGGCTACGTCACCTTTTACGGCGACCTGGCCGGCTACCTCGCCACCATCGCCGATTTGTGGAAATGGGAGGTCTATGCTCTCGGCCATCATCTCAACGACCATGTGTATCGGAAGACCGTCATTCCCGACGCGTGTTTCACGCTGACTCCTTCGGCGGAGTTGAGCCCCGCGCAGGCCGTGGACGAGGGCAAGGGCGATCCGCTCCATTATCCGTATCATGACCGGCTCTTCGCGAGCTGGGTGGAATGGTGGAACCGGGCCACGCCGGAGGACATTTTAACGTGGTTCCTGGCCGGCACGCTGGAATCCAAAATCGGCTATGCCGGGAACCTGCGCTCGCTCTTTCCCACGAATGCCGCTTTTATCGCCGACCTGGAACGCTGGTGGACGCTGTACCAAGGCATGGCCGTGGCCAAGCGCATCCAGGCCCCGCCCGTGCTGGCCGTCAAGCGGCGCGCCTTCGGTTTCGACCACCGCGAGGCCCAGACGAAAGTCTGGTTCGGCCGGCGGTACGAGGAGTTGAAACGCAAGGCGATGGAGTGACACGCCTCGCTCGAATCCAAACTTGCTCTTCACCATCCGTTCATCTATTCTGTTGCCCGTGACTACTCAAACAGCCGTAGCAGAAAAACGCCGCATGAAAGTCCAACGCACAACGCTTACCGTCGTCAGCCTGCACGGGCAATCCGATGATCAGTATTGGCGCAAACAGACACCGATTCACCGATTGCGCGCCATGCAACTCAATCGACAGGTGGCTTATGGCCGAGCGTGTCCTTCCAGGAGACTTCAGAGAGTTCTTGAAATTGCTGAACGAGACCGGGGTTGAGTACCTCCTGATTTATCTTAGCCACCTTCGCGCCAACAAGCGGGCAGCGGGTCGGCACAAGGACCTCGACGACCTCGAGCATCTGCCCAAAACCGTCGCGGGACAAAAGATCGGGCCAAAGCGACGCCTCCGTGAACTGCGGGGGAAGATCGCCTGGAAAGGCAACCTGGAGAAGATGAGAAGGGATTAAGAGCCCATCCGAAAACCCGCTCCAATGGGGTTTTCTGATAGGCTCTAAGGCGCGCTGGCCACGCAGAGCCGGTCTATACACACGTTTTTGCATGTATGTTTTTGCGGCCAATAAATAAAGGTCCGCTTTCATGATCCAAAACCAGCGCATCCTGCTGGTGGACGACGAACAGCACATCGCGGACGTGGTGGTCTATGTGCTGGAAGAGAACGCCTTCGAGGTCCTGACGGCGCTCGACGGCGACACCGGCCTGAAGCTCTTCCGCGACAAGGCCCCCGCCCTCGTGATCCTGGACCTGAACCTGCCGGGCATGTCCGGCCTGGACCTCTTCAGGGAAATGCGGCGGCTCCGCCCGGACGTTCCCGTGGTCATGCTGACATCGCGCGCGGAGGAGTTCGACCGGGTCCTCGGCCTGGAGCTCGGCGCGGACGATTACGTGACCAAGCCGTTCAGTCCCCGCGAACTGGCGGCCCGGGTCCGTGCCGTGCTGCGGCGAACCGGCCCGCCTGCAACGTTGCGACAGCTGCGGGCAGGGCAACAGACCCCGGCCCCACCGGCCTCCCGGCTGTCGCACGGTCCCCTCGAGATGGATTGCGCGGCCTTCTCGCTCACTTATTTCGGACGCCCCCTCTCCCTGACCCGGTCGGAATTCAAATTCATGGAATGCCTGGTGCGCTACCCGGCTCAAGTCTTCACCCGCGACACGCTGATTGATCGGATTTACGACGGCCAACACGTGGTCACCGACCGAAGCATCGACGCCTACGTCAAGCGGTTGCGGAAGAAATTCATGGAAATCCGGCGCTCCGTCGATCCCATCGAGACCGTCCACGGCCTGGGCTACAAACTGAACATCGAGACCGACCAATGATCAGTCTCCGCTGGAAAATCATCGTGCTGTGCCTGGTTGTCCTGCTCCCCCCCATGCTCCTCCTGAACCGGTACGCCATCGACACCTTCGACCGGTTCACGCGCCGGACCCTCGAGAACCAGATGAGCGATACCGCCTTCATCGTGGGTGAACAAGTCAAAGCGCTTCTGGACGAGAACGGCGAACTCGACGACGACGCCCTTGCCCGCCTGAACGAGCTGGTCGGCGCTTATGCCCGTGAAGTCGAAGCCCGCATCCGGGTGCTGTCCGATACCGGCCTGGTCCTGGCGGATTCCGACGCCGGGGAGACTACCGGCGATTCGCATGATGACGCCGTTCAACACCTGAGTCAGCCAGGAATGGCTGACTTACCCCGAGTAAGACAGGCATTCCTGCCTGTCATCCCGAGAGGGACGTTGGCCCGTCCCAACGGGACTCACGTCCGGAACGTTGACGGCTATGATGCAAATGACGGGAAGACCGCCGATGTGGATCTCTCATCGTTGCCCGAGGTCCGGACGGCGCTGGCCGGCCAGTACCGGGCCCGCTGGGATCTGACGCCGGACCGGAAATACATGTTCTATTATGTTGCCCGCCCCATCGAGCAGGAGGGAGGGGTATGGGGCGTCGTCTACGTCTCGCGGCACACCAGCCCGATCATGAAAACCATTTCAGGGATGGTCCGTGTCCAGCGGTCGATTCTGTTCGCCGCCCTGGGGCTCGGCGCCCTGCTGGCCGCCGTTCTCGCCCATAGCATCACGCGCCGGTTGCGAAGTCTCACCACGACCACCTCAGCCTTCGCGCGGGGCCAGGCGCCCCTGGAACTCCGGGCGATGGGCCGGGACGAGATCGGCGAACTGGCCGCGGCGATCCGGACCATGGCGGACAACATCCACAACTCCAACCGGTACAACCGGGAATTCGTATCGAGCCTCATGCACGAGCTCAAGATGCCGATCACCGCCATCAAGGGCGCGGCGGAACTCCTGGACCAGGGCGCCTTCGACAAACCCGGGGCCCGATCGAAATTTTTAGGCAACATCCGTTTCGAGGCCGACCGGCTCGACCGGTTGGTGTGGGAACTCAACGAATTGACCAAGCTCGACACGGAGATGGCCCAGCTCCAAAAGGAAAAGACGGACTATGCCGCCTGCCTGAAGGGGATCGTCGAGCGTTTCACCGCGGCGCTGTACGTCTCCCACGCCGACATCAAGCTGACGCTGCCGGAGAAGCCGCTACCCGTCCTGATTCATCCGGGCCGCATCGAGCAGGTTGTATGCAATCTGCTCGAAAACGCCCTGCGTTACACGCCGGCTTCGGGAAGCATCGAAATCCGCGCCGAGGAAGGCCCCGACCGGACGGTGGTCACCTCAGTCCGCGACACCGGCTGCGGGATCGCGCCGGCGAACCTGGCCAAGATTTTCGACCGGTTCTTCACCACGGAACCCAAGAACACGACCAAGGATTACGGACGCGGCCTGGGCCTGGCCATCGCGAAAAGCATCGTCAAGAACCATCACGGCCGCATCCGGGCGGAAAGCACCCTGGGCGAAGGCGCCTGTTTTTTCTTCTCGCTCCCGCTGGCGGAGTGAAATGTTCATACTGACCCGCACGCCGTTTATCTTCGATTCCCTCCAGGCAAGGAAAATCAGGCGCGTTCACGCGTTAAAAACAAATCCGATCTTGCATTTCGGCCGCAAAGCCGCTACCGTACCGGGCAGAGTTCTCGATCGCAAACGTCGCGCCTCGCGTCTTTCGTGTCGTTCGGTATTCGGGAGTGAATGAAAAATGGTCAGCCTGACGGAGATTCGGAAATATGCCAGGGCTCTCGGCCGGGAATTTCGGCCTGACCGCGTTATTCTCTTTGGCTCCTATGCCCGCGGGGCCGCCAACGAGGATAGCGACGTGGACCTGTTGGTGATCATGGATCACGACAAAAATCGCAATGTGAAGCAAGCCATCGCCATACGGCTGAAAACCGATGCCAGGTTCCCCATGGATATGCTGGTCAAACGGCCGGCTGAAGTGTCCGCGCGCCTGTCCGTGAACGATACATTTCTGAAGGGCGTATTGCGGGACGGCAAAGTGCTTTATGAATCATCCCGTTAACGAGTGGATTGAAAAGGCCGAGGAAGATTACCATGCGGCACTGACACTTCGTCGTCTGCGCAGACATCCGACTCACAATGCCGTCTGTTTCCATGCGCAGCAGTGCGTGGAGAAATACCTCAAGGCCATCCTCGAAAGACAGGGTGCCGTCATCCGCAAGATCCATACTCTGCAGGTTCTTCTGGAACAATGCGCCGAATCCCATCCCCTGTTGATCGCCATGCGTCCGAACATGGTGAAATTGTCCGAGTATGCCGTCGAGTTCCGTTACCCAGGCGAATCCGCAACTGCAGCGGACGCCGCGGAGGCCATTCGTCTCATGAAAACTTCGCGTCTCGCGTTATGCGTCGCGTTGAACATTGCGCCGGATGCCACGCCGGCAAGGGCGCGAAAGCAACGCTGAAGAAAGTCAGGGGCCGAAGCGCCGGCCGGTTGAACAGTCAAGAACCACCACGGCCGCATCCGGGCGGAAAGCACCCTGGGCGAAGGCGCCTGCTTTTTCTTCTCGCTCCCGCTCGCGGAGTGAAAGGTTCAGAAACGACTCAAGCCTATCCTGGCGGTGATCGGCGGTTTCATCGCGTCGGCATGAAAATGCATTCTCACGGAATCGGCTTGCCGACCGGCGTGCCGCCCGGCCAGCCCCACGGTATGCCCCAGGCAATTGTCACACCGGCAACGCTCCGGATATACCAAGAGCCCGTGTTGCTATCGAAGACGGCCAAGTCGCTGATACCGTCCCCATCGTAATCGCCCGAGACCGCAACCGCGCCCGGCCAGCCCCATTGCACCTGCCACACCAGCGCTGAGCCCGTCAGTGAAGACACATACCAGTAGCCTGTGTTGCTGTCGAAAATGCCCAAGTCCGAGCGATCGTCACTGTTATAATCCCCGCTAACCGGAATCGCTCCCGGCCAGCCCCACGGTGTGCCCCAGGCAATTGTCACACCGGCAACGCTCCGGATATACCAAGAGCCCGTGTTGCTATCGAACACAGCCATATCTGCGATGCCATCGGCGTCATAATCTCCCGGCACCGCCCTGGCCCCCGGCCAACCCCACGGCACCTGCCACGCCAGCGCGGCGCCGGTCAGCGAATACACATACCAGTAACCCGTGTTGCTGTCGAAAATGCCCAAGTCCGAACGATCGTCACCGTTATAGTCCCCGCTCACCGGCACCGCGCCCGGCCAACCCCAAGGCGTGCCCCAGGCAATTGTTGTGCCCGCTGTCGTATCCACCAAGCTTCGGATATACCAGGACCCCGTATTGCTGTCGAAAACACCCATGTCGCTGATGCCGTCCCCATTGTAATCCCCCGAAACCGGCACCGCGCCCGGCCAACCCCACGGCACCGCCCAAGCCAGCGTCGTACCCGCCACCGTCCGGATATACCAGGAACCGGTGTTGTCGTCGAACAACGCCATGTCGCTGATCCCATCCCCGTTGTAATCACCCTGCGCCTGAGTACTCGTGTTCGTGCCACCCGGAGCTGGAGTTGAGCCGCTATATCCCGTGTCCACATCGCTGAACGAACTCCAATTCGTCGCGTTCACTGCTTTCACCCAATAATAATACAGAGTCCCCGATTGGGTCGTCGTATCCTCGTATGCCGTGGCCGTGGCCGTTCCCAAGGCATTCAAGTCGTCATTGTCAACCGTCGTGTTCCGATAAACGGAATACGAGGTTGCGTTCGAGACGCCCGTCCACGTCAACGCAACTTTATCGGCATACGTCCCATCGCTGGCCGAGAGGCCCGTAGGCTTGTCCAAGCGGTCCGTGCCCGACAACCCCAGCAAATCATTCGGCTTGGCGTCCAACGTCGCCATTACGGTTAACGTGGACCTGGGCGTCAGCCTGCCGTTGAGTCCGTAGCTCACCGACACCTCGACCTGGCCGATGATATATTGGTTGCCGTTGAAACGGAGGCCGTCGAACCAGACCGAGCCGTCGGCGAGGCCGGTCAGGTGGTAAATCTCGATTTCCTCGCTCAACAGGCTGATTTCGTTGGTGGTGACCGGGTCCATAAGAACCAGCCGATTCACCCCCGACTTCGTGCCGGCCAGAACCAGAAGATGATTCATCTTATCCATTAATGTGACCGTATCAAGCTCGCGGGTTTCGATCAGATCCACAGTCGGACAATATCTCGCGATAAATGCACCTGGAGAGGCATAATAATAATTATAATGATGATAAACTGTATTTGATATGCTAAGCGATTTATTCGGCCTATTACGATAATAGCAAGTCGAATAAGCAAAGCTAACATTGGAATTTATTGAAGGATGGTTTGAGGCAATCGCAACAGCATTGAATTCATCCGAATAAGCATTGTTTGTTGCTGACGGATTGTAGTACTCCGGAAACGCTCCGATATAACGATTGGACCACACCGCCTGAGTAATGTCAGAAAAACGGTAAACTCCAAAGAAGGTTCCGCCTCCATAAGTCCCACCAGCCGTCGTCCACAGTTCACCGACTCCCATATAAACCTTGTTGTCCGGAAGAAGCGTCAGATAATTCGGAATGGCGCCGCTAAATATGGTTGCCAAATTATTGTTCGTGGACAACTGTCTGAACCATTTCGCCGATGTGGACATGGTTGTGCCACCCAATAAAACGACCCCGTTCGATTGCACCACCCAGCAATTAAGGCTGATATTATCGTTGATCAAACTGTAAATATGATCCCGATCCTGGTATTTCTTCAACATCAAGCCGTTTCCGCCTGATGTTGTGTAATAAATGTTACCGGCGGCGTCATATTGAATTCCCGGCTGCACGCCGCTGGTGTCCAGCGTTATGGACGTCAGATTCGAATCAATGCCTTCCACGATATTGTTGGTGATGTCCACGCGGGCCAGGATGTAGCTATTGCTGTCGGCCAGTACCTGGGGTGACTCGAAAACCACGTAGAGCGGCCCCTGCGGAGACAGGTAGAAATTGTTCACCGTGACGTCAATGTTGAACACATTGGTCACGTTGCCGTGCCTGTCTATTCGCCTCAGCCGGTTGTTGTTGTCGCGGAAAATACAACTTGCGTTGTCGAAATTACCCCTCAGTCCATTATTATTGGTATTGACCGACCAAGCTGCCTGAACAAACACCCACGCCAGCGCCAGAACAAGAACCGCCTTCATCGTTCTCATGCTTCATTCTCCATCATGGGTTTACCGGACAACGCAACTGGTCAGAACAGAAAAAAAATGGCCGCAAAGAGGCGCATCGCGGCGAAGCCGCAACCAAACAACACGCATCAACCACGGATTACACGGATAGTCCGAAAAGCATCGTTTTGGTTTGAATCCGTGAATATCCGTGTGATCTGTGGTAAAAAATCTTCTCCGAAAACCAAAACGGCCCGGACGGAGTCCGGGCCGGGCATCTTCATTGGGAACAGCGAGCGGGAAGAAAAAAGCGCGAGCTTTAGAAAATGCGCCGATCAGCCAGGTAAGGGGAGATGGCTTCCGGCTTCCGGCTTCCGGCTTCCGGCTTCCGGCTTCCGGCTTCCGGCCGGAACTGAATCGAACAATGCCGTCATGAGAATCCCCCGCGATTTACGGAAACGGTACTCCCGGAGGTTGATGCGGTCAAGAGGTTTTTTGGCGTGTTTTTTGGCGTTTGCGATACCACACAGTCAATCCCCCTTGCGGCCTCGGGCGCCATCGATATCCGAGAAAGGGCCGAGCGGATTGAAGGCGCTGCCGGAGGTCTTCACACTGATACGCTGTGCCCCCGCATCGCTCACAAGCGGCTGAATGAGGACGGGATCAGGCATGATGGACCTTTGCCTTTGCATTGGGGCGGCGATTGGTTTTTACTCCGTACTTGGCCGCCGTTTCCCGCACCATGGCCGGTTCAACTTCTCGAGCGGGAATGCTGTCCTCGTACAGCGTGTCGGGACAGATATCCTGTCCGCCGGCCCATTGCACGGTTCCGTGCCAGAGATGAACCGAGCGAAAGGCCGATTCGTCTTTGAGTGCGCGGAACACACCGCCCTGACCCAGAAGGGGACGAACATCGTAAATTCGTTCTTCACCGTTCGGGAACACCAGACGAAGACGGTAGTCCGCCTCTGGTTGCACACTCTTGACTCTTGGATTCATCTTCATTTCAGAGGTTCGTATAGAACATGGAAATGATCGGCATGGCCACTCCTTAGTGTGGTTCTTCAGACAGCGCCTTGTTCATTTTCACCTGCCGCGCCAGCATCAGCTTCATGGGCGTCAATTCGCGGGTGAACGGATTCAGCACCAGGCCGAGCGCTTCCAGGGTCATGGCGCCCAACAGAGCTTCGTCGCCCTTTTCGCCCAGAATGACCTGTGTGGTCCGCCCGCGTCCCTCATATTCCAGCCACACCTCCGATA
>JACQHI010000028.1 GCA_016199105.1 Lentisphaerota bacterium
AAACGGGTTCACGCTCGGCAGTCACGGCGCCTATTTCAAGGAACGGACGTCCACCAAAAACATCCAGTTTCCATACGCGAACTACTCCGGTCATTTTTGCCTGGGAATCATCTACACCAGAACCGATGCAAAGGACCTGGACGATACCGAAGTCGTGCATGTCAAGGAACTGGAGGACGGCCCAACAGATGAACAGCCTCACCGTTACCTCGTGACTTCCGTTGACAACCTGCGGGCAATTGCCTCCGTGGTCCGGGACTTTCAGTTCTTCGTTTGCGAGAAGTGGCGTCTCGCGAGCGACAAGCAAGGTTCAGGCAACACCGCAAACATCGGGTCGATCACCTGCATTCAAGACATACTGACCGGAAACGGCGTCTTTGCACGGCTCGGAGAGGAGTGGTTTGATGAATACTGGATGAACTACGGCATCACCACACGCATGAAAAAGGGCAAGGCCACTCCGATCAGGTCGATCAAGGACTTTCTGGATTTCAAACGCGGCGACAAGAGCAAGATCGTACCGATGACCACAAAGAAGAAGGCCAAAACCGACGAGGCGCAATGCGAGTGATTATCCCACCAATCAAGAGTCAAGGCATTAAGACCAAGTTAGTGCCTTGGATTCAGGCGCTAATACCAGCCGTCAAAGGACGCTGGATTGAACCTTTCCTCGGAACCGGTGTCGTTGCTTTCAACTCGGGTTTCCGCGAGGCATCGCTCAACGACATAAATCCCCATGTTATCAGGTTCTACAAAGGGGTAAAGGATCGCGAAATCACCCCCGGACGTGTGCGTGATTATCTCGAAAGGGAAGGCGGTCACCTCAAAAAGGCCGCCGAGTTGGGATACACCCATTTTCGCGCCGTCAGAGATCGCTTCAACCAAACCCACGATCCCTTGGATTTTCTTTTCTTGTCGCGGGCGGGTTTCAACGGGATGATGCGGTTCAACCGGAAAGGCGGTTGGAACATCCCTTTTTGTCAGAAACCGGAACGCTTCTCCCGGTCGTATGTGACGAAAATAGTGAATCAGGTCCATGACGTTGCCTGTCTCATTCAACCAGACTGGATTTTTCTGGTTGGCGATTTCGAGAAAGCCATACGCGAGGCGACAAAGAATGACATCATCTACTGCGACCCCCCGTACATAGGTCGATACGTGGACTACTACAGCGGATGGACCGAAGAGGACGAAAAGAGGTTGTTCGGTCTTCTGTCGTCAACACCGGCGCGTTTCATTCTTTCCACATGGCACCACAACGACTTCCGGGCGAATTCCTTTATCGACACCCTGTGGAGCAAATTCAACATAGTGACCCGCGACCATTTTTATCATTCTGGAGGGAAGATCGAGAATCGGAGGTCAGTTGTTGAGGCTCTCGTGTTCAACTTCCCCGCCAACATTCGCAAGCACAATCACGGAGTTGAACCCAAACCAGAACAAATGATGCTTCTGGAGGAAAGAGCAGAATACATCACTCAACAAGTGAGTCGAGCGTACAAGTAACCCGCTGAGCGATTCACTCACAGCGTTGGACGGGCCGAGATGACGCGAAGAACAATTGACGAATACGCTAAAAAAGGAGGATCCGCATGAGTGCGCCAAGACGGCCGGCAAACGGGTGTTGGTGGGTTCTGGGGCTGGTGATCTCGCTGTCGCTGTCCTGCGTGACGGCTAGCGCCCAGAAAGGCCCCCCTTCCGGCGATGGCCCGGCGGATGTGCAGACGATGATCCGCGACTTCAAGAGGCTGGTGGCGGAAAAGGAACAGAGAGGGGAAGACACCTCCCAAGCCATGGCTCTTTATGGCAAGGCCAGTGAGGCCCTGCGGCGGGGCGACAAAGGCGAATACTTGAGGCTGATAACCGCGGCGCTTCAAGCCGCGGGCGGCGCGGGCGGGGGAGAGAAAGGAAAACCGGGAAAGACAAAAACGCCGGCGAAACAGACCAAAACGGCCGATCCCGATGCACCTGCGGCTGGCAAAGCGGCGGATCCCGCAAAAGGCATCCCGGCGCCGCGCAGCGGGGAAGACGATTCTCCCTTTGGCATTCATCCGTTGCGGAACAGGGGGTTTCAGTCTCCCTACGAGGCGGCGGCGGACATCGGGGTGCGTTTCGAGCGCCTGGAGACATATTTTTTCTGGGGAGAGGTGCAGCCGGATCTTGAGAATCCCGAACTGACGTGGTCCCGATCCTTGGGCAAGAAGGGAAAGACGGCGGGGTATTCTCCCAGTTATGACCAGGTGGTGACCTCGGTGCCCGCGTCCATACGCGTGGTGGCCAACTTCAGCGCGGCTTACCATGAAGAAAAAGGGCGATACACTCCACGATCGCCGGCCCTGTACCAGACCTTCGTGCGCGCCACCGTCGAACGGTATGACGGAGACGGAATCGCGGACGTGCCCAATCTGAAATCGCCCATCAAATACTGGCAGGTCGAGAACGAGCCGGATGTCCGGAAAGGCGGCTACCTCGATCTGCTCCACCTGACGGCCGAAGCGATACGGGCGGCGGATCCATCGGCGCGGGTTCTGGCGGCGGGGGCTATTGGCGATTTCGACCTGGCGTGCATTCAAACATACTATGAGCCGCTTTTCAGCCGGCTCAACCCGGGCGAGATCGACATCGTGGATCTGCATTGGTTCAGACATGCGTGGGGCAGCTACCTCGGAGTTGAACCCCTGGTCCGTTCCATCCAGGACTCCATGCGGGAAAAAGGCATTCGGGCGGATATCTGGATTACGGAAATGGGAACCTACAGCGGAAAACCGCGGGGCAAGGGCGGCCGCGGACAGGAACCGGACCAGGGCCCGCTGGCCCTGCCATTTGTGCCGGAAGACCAGCATGCCGCCGACGTGTTGAAGCGGTACGTGTATGGCCTGCACCTGGGAGTGAAAAAGATTTTTTTGGCGTTCGGTCTTAAGGAAGGCTTCGGTCGCGACGGGAGCTATTTCGATCTCACGGGTCTGATTTTCGATGGAGAGTTCGATCACGATCGAGGCTCGGGTGTCAAAAAACTGGCGTACTACACCTACAAGTTGATGACCGAAAAACTGGAGGGATGCGATTGGAACGATGTCTCGAGCATTCCGGCGGGCGCGGAGGATGTCCATGTGTATCGTTTCCGCCAGCGTCGCACAGGAAGCGCCATCTATGTGGCCTGGCGTGACTGGTTCAGCAACAACGACCGGCAGGCGGCGCTTCCCATGACCATCGAAGTTCCCATCCAGGGGGAGGAAGCGCTGGTCACGACCGCGGTGACCGGTTTTGACGGGGAGCGCGACACCCGCACTCTGCGGACTACCCGTGGGGTGTTGCGTGTGCCACTGGGCCAGCATCCGATTTTCGTGGAGGAAGCGACCGGGACGCCGCCTTAAGTGTTTCGCTGGCGTGAGCCACGTTGTGGCAACGCTACTCACGTGGAAAAATCGGCAACCGGTGAACTGTGAACCGCTGAACCTTGAACCATGCCTGGCCGTAGTTGATGCCGTTGGTAGCGAGCCGAACCCTGAACACCATGTGAGCAGTTGCGAACAATGAATGTTTGGAATAAATGGGCGTTGGCGATCGGGTCGGCGCTGGCCTGCGTGGCGGTGGGGGCGCTGCCGCTTCTCCTTCCGTTCTGGGTCCTGGTCGGTGCGATCGCGGCCGGGGCGCTGTCTCTTTGCGGACTGCTCAGCGTTCGGATCAGCGCCTGTATATTGGTGGCACTGGCATTCTTCGTACAGCCGGATACGACGGGCGGGAAGGGATTGAGGCTGGTTTTCATGACCAGCGAGATAGAGACGGCCCGCACCTATCTGTTCCCCGTTTTCTTTTTCATTCCGGCGGCTTTCATTCTATTCCCCAGGCTGGGAACGATGATGGGGAAGGGAGCGGCGGAACGATCGGGCGTTACACCGCTATTGCCGGGCGTCGCCATTCTTGGATACGCGGCGATATCGTTGCTCTGGACGGCCTACCCGGCCATGAGCAGCATCTGGCTGTTGTTCCTGTTCATCGATGTGCTTGCCTTCATTTTCCTGGTACATGCCTGCTCGGATCCGGCGCTGCTGAAAAGCGTTCTCCGGTTTTTGGTGGTTGTAGGCACGGGCTATTCTGTCATCGTCATCGTTTATTATTTCCTGGAACCGCACAACTACCATTGGCCGTTTGTCGAGAACACGGAAATCTTTGCCGTCGTCGGCGGCGGCGCCTTGACTCCCCTCTCGATAGAAAGCCAGATTTGCTTCAAGACGTTTATCCTTCCCCCGCACATTCAGGGCACGGTGCTCAACGGGCTGCTGGCGATCATAGCCGGCTTGCTGCTTGTGGAGCCGTCGCGCGGTAAGCGTTGGTTTCTCTGGGGGTGCCTTGCGCTCAATGCGTATGTGACGGTGTTTGCGGATAATCGGGGACCGTTCTTTGCACTGATTGCCATGATCGTATTTCTTGTTCTGTCGCTGGATCGGTTGCGGACCCATTGGCTGCGCAACGGAAGCGTGATTGCCGTTGCCCTCCTCCTGTTGATCGTTGTCGCCCATAACATTGCGTCGATTCTCACCGGCGCACAGTCTCAACCGCGGGTGTTGCTGGGGATCCATGTGCCGGTCGTTCATTTCCAGGAAGCCGAAAAGGAGGAAGGCTATGGCGGAAGCGAACTCGGCGTGGTGCCGGTTTCTCGCCGTGCAATATGGGAAAACGCATTACGGTCTGGAGTCGATGCGCTCGGCTTCGGCATTGGGCCTCGGGGAGAAATGAATTTACCGGAAGAGCCGGGCACCTATATATATGCGCACAGCCTCTACCTGGACCTATTCCGGCAGTACGGCGTTTTTGGGCTGGCCGTGCTCGGATGGATGCTGGTCCGGATGCTGTCCGCGTACCGTCGCGTCGCGCGCGCGTTCCCGTCGGATGCCCGCACGCTTTGCATTGCCTTGAACGGAGCGCTTGTCGCGACGTTCGTTCATGGCATGGCGTTTCATGCGTTCGACGATCCGTGTTTATGGTGCCTTTGGGGCTTGGCGGAGGGCTCGAGTGTCGCCGCGACACACGACTCAACATGAACAGCGCAGTGAGGACTATGTTCCGTCCGATGTGCAAGCCCGGTGTCGTCTTTCTCGCCGCCGTGGTCATCCACGCGGCGACCGTGGTGTTTTTTGGCGATTGGCGGCATCCCCGCTGGGTCGAGGATGGCGCGCTGGCGACCTCGATCTATGAGGGAAGAGGCTTCGGATTGGCGCCGAAGGCGGAGCAGCGTTTTTTTGCGCCTGAAGCGAAGCGGCGAGCCGAAGAACGCGCCAGAAGCGGCCGGGATATCCCCTTTTCGGAATTTCATCCCACCAGCCTGCACGCTCCGGGATATGCCGCTTTGCTCTGCGCGGTGTGGAAGGTTGCCGGCAGGGACCCCTATGGGCATTTGACGATGATGTTGATTCAGGCCTTGTTCGTCAGTTCCATGGTCTTTCCCTTGCGCGCCCTCGCGGCGCGCTGGTTCGGGCCCGGGGCCGCCGTCTGGGCCATGTGGCTGGTCGCTGTGGCGCCGGTTCCGGCCTATTACTCGGCCCGACTCCTGAGCGTGGGCATCTTCATTCCCATGCACCCGTGGCTGTTGCGCGCGTGGGTGTGGTTGAAGGATGGACCGTCCCCCGCCAAGTCGCTCGCGGTGGGCGCCTTGACCGGCCTCGCCGGCCTGTTCCAGCCGATGCTTCTCGGGCTGTTCGGTCTTGTCGGCTTGGGCGCGCTGGCGGCCGCTGCCCGACGTTCGGCGCGGGAAGCGGGAATTGTGGCGCTGGCCGCGGTGGCGACGCTTGTGGTCATCCTTCCGTGGACGCTCCGGAACTACAGGGTTCAGGGCGAACTCATGTTGATCCGCAGCGGGGCCGGCCCTTTCTGGATCGGCAACAATCCTCACGCCACCGGCGCCGCCGTGATCGAGGGCGGAGCGGAAGACCTCTACATCGCGCACCCGCCCCGATGCATCTCGCAGGGCACGGAACTTACGGAGGCGGAGTATCACCGCGCGCTGCGCCGCGAAGCCGTTGACCACATCAAAACCGCGCCCGCCGCCTTTCTGGAACGCACCATGAAAAAAATCGGATGGTTTTGGACGTGGGTTCCCAGGTCCTACGCCGCGAACAGGCCGGGCGAGACCGCCGCCATCCGGTTCCGGGCGCTCTTCATTGCCGCCTGGATGGCGCTCGCGCTGGCCGCCCTTGCCGGGCGATTCTTGTCGGGGCCGTTCCCCCGGGAATATTTCATGGTGATTTGCATCTATGTCGGCGTGTTCTCCGCCGTCTATGGCCTGCTTCACGTGGGGCAGGCCAGATTCCGGATCGAGGCGGAATATATTTTCATTCCCGCCGCGGCGCAGGGGCTGGTTGCCCTGTGGTCTTTCCTGCGCGGACGTACGACCCGGGAGGGTGTGGCGCGGAGCCAGCCGGAATAGGAAAAAAGTCACAACCAACAATGCGTATGATCCGACATGGGTGCCTTGCTCTTCGGCTTTCTGTGACATACACATCTTCGCCAACAGTCCGTTTCTTTTTTGCGCCTCTTGCGCCTCTTTGCGGCTAAGGTTCTCCGCGCCATGTCTGAATCCCTGATATCGAAATGCACACGGTTTGCGCGGGAACTCGCCGTGCCCGCGGCGCTGGCTTCCCGCCCCCAGGTCAACCGCCGGGCAGCCGCGGCGGCGTTGGCGCTTTATGGGGTGCTGGCCGCGGTACTGCTGCCGTTCTATCGCCTGTCGATCGATCCGGACGGCACTGCGTATATATCGGCGGCTCGGAAGATTGTGGCGGGGGAATTCTCCAGCGCCGTGACCGGCCATTGGTCGCCTCTGCTGCCGTGGCTGTTGGCGCCCTGGTTCCGAAGCGGTTTCCCGGAAGTGTTGGCCATCAAGACGACACTCCTGCTCGCCGGAGTGACGGTGTTGCTGGGCTTTCACCGGCTCTCCTATCGTTTCGTCATCGCCGAGCCGGTCCGGACGGCCGCCCTCTTCGCGTTCGTCCCCATGGTGCTTTACTACGCCCTGCTCTACTGCACGCCGGATCTGATCATGCTGAGCTTGATGCTCTGGTATCTGTGCGTGCTGCTGGATCCGGAGTATGCGGGACGCGCGGGGGCCGGATTCGGCTGCGGAGTGCTGGCCGGCGTTGGCTATCTCGCGAAGGCCTATGCCCTGCCTTTCTTTTGCCTGCACTTCTCGGCCGTGCACCTATTCTATGGGCTGCGGGCGGAATGTTCGGCCGCGCGAAAACGGGTGGCGGCGCAATTCGTTCTGGGAATGCTGTCCTTCGCCCTGCTGAGCGCGCCGTGGATCGCCACCCTAAGTCTCAAGTATCGCACATTCACGATCAGTTCCGGAGCCGGCTACAACTGGAGTTTCAACACGCCATCGGCCAAGGACACGCCCTCCATGGACTTGGGACTCAATCCGCCGCGATCGGCGCGGGACATCAGCGCCTGGGACGATCTTCCCGAAAAAACCGGGATCAAATGGAGCCCTTTCGACTCCCTGGGCAGTTTCGGACACTGGGTGTTCGTCATGGGAAAGAACGCGGCCAAGGTGGTCGTAGTCCTCGAGGCCGCCTCGGTATTTTCCCTGCCGGTCGTTCTGGCCGGACTCCTGGTGATGCTTCTCCACATCCGCCGCTGGAGGACGATGCCGCATTGGTCCCTGCCCTTGTTCACCCTGCTCGTCTTTGCGGCCGGCTATCTGCCGCTATGGATTGTCGACCGGTATGTCTGGCTCACGATCGTCCTGGTTTTGCTGCTGGGCGCGCAGGGCGTGAGCCTGATTTTGCCCCTGTGCGGGAGTCGCGCCGTTCGGGTTGTCCTGACATGGGCATTGGCCCTTTCGTTTGTCGGTTTTCCGATCTACCGGCTCTCGAATGGCTTCAATGCCTGGCAGGATCTCCAGCGGCAATCCGAGGCGATCCGTCGCGACTACGCCGTCGCCGGCCACATTGCCTCCAATGGCCGTTTCCGGGACTCGCTTTTTTTATGCTACTTCCTGGGGGCGCAATACTATGGGCATACGCGAGGGTTGGCGGAGCAGGAGATGGAGCGGAAACTGGCCGAGCTGGGAGTGGACTACTACCTGGTTTGGACGGGGACCGATCGGAAAGCGCCTGTGCCCACGCCTCGTTTTCTGGAGCGCTATCGGGAAATCGCGCCGTCGGATTTTCCGGAGCTGCGAATATACAGTCTGCGGGAACGGAAGGAATCGCCGGATCGATAATCGGATACCGGTATCCGGTATCCGGTATCCGGCATCCGGCATCCGGCCACCGGCATCAACAAGGAGACCCTGCCCATGAAATGGAATTGTTATCTGCGCGGTCCGCGAATTGTTTTAAGACGGGTGGAAACCTCGGATCTGGGCCTGATCGCGGCCTGGCGAAATACCCCCGCGATCTGGAGGTGCTTTTTCAATACCCTCCCGATTGCGCATTCGCAGCAGGGGAAATGGCTTAAGGCGCTCCGGCTGGACGACTCCAAACTCCTGTTCATGATCGTCGCCCGGCGGACGAACCGGCCCATTGGAACGATAGGGCTGGATCACATCGATCAACGGAATCAGTCCGCGGAGTATGGAAACCTTGTGATCGGCGTTTCCGAGCAACGGGGGCGCGGTTTCGCCCGCGAGGCCTCCGCGTTGCTGCTGGACTTCGCTTTTTCGCGGATGAATTTACGGCGGATATCCCTGTATGTCTTCGCCGGGAACCAGCCGGCGGTCCGGCTTTACCGATCGCTCGGATTCAAGCAGGAAGGCAAATTGAGGAAGGCCGTCTATGCCGAGGGCCGGTTCAAGGATTTGCTGCTGATGGCGGCGCTGAAAGATGATGCCGGATGCCGGTGACCGGATGCCGGTGGCCGGTGACAGGAAACCGGATACCGGATGCCGGTGGCTGGAAACCGGATACCGGTGGCCGGATGCCGGATACCGGATGCCAGATGGAAAGAGGGAGAACATGAGCTATCGTGACCTTGAGATATGGCAAGAAGCCCGTACTCTGACGGTGGACGTTCACCGACTGACCATCGAGAAGCTGCCGAAGTTCGAGATGTATGAAGAAGGCTCACAAGATCAACAGGTTCCTCGCCGCGGTTGAAGAAGGCCACATGTCGGTTCGCGAAGAAGCCGAGATGTACCATTCCGACGCGGCAAACAGCGAAGGCTGAATCCGCCGGCACCCGGTATCCGGCATCCGGTATCTGCTATCTGGTAACCGGTATCCGGCATCCGGCAACCATTTCTCTATGACTTATGACATCGTCATTCTCGGCGGCGGGATAACCGGCCTGGCCGCGGCGCTGAAAGCGTCGGAGTCCGGCCTGCGCACTCTCGTGATCGAGAAGGACTCGGAAACAGGCGGCATTTGGAGGTCGGTTCAGCACGACGGTTTTACCTTCGACCTCGGCGTTCATGGCCTGTATGCCGCCAAGCCGGCCAATGAGGAAGTCGTGGCGTTTATCCGCGGCCTGGCGCAGAATCGGTTTGTGCTCACGGAGAAGAAGACGAAGATCCTGTTCAAGGGCAGGCTCCTCAACTACCCGCTCGTCGCGAGCGAGTTCTTCACGGCTTACGGGATGGAAGGCTTCCTGTGGGCGACAACGCTTCTGTTCGCGCGCGCGAAGCTCTTGATCGCCGGAAACAGAGGGATGCGGAGTTTCCGGGACTACGTGGTCGGCAACTTCGGGTCGTTGCTCTACCGCATCTACTTTGAACCCTATGTGAAAAAGGTCTGGGGCGTTGACCCCGCCCTGCTCAGCCTGGAGGCGCTGGCCCGCCGCGTGCGCCGCATCCGGGTGCGCGAGTTCATCTGGACCTGGATCAAGAAACGCTTCCATCCGGGCGGCAGCGAAGCCTACGAGGGGCTTCAGCCGGCCCGGTTCCTTTATCCCAGGGAAGGCGCCGGCCACATCGTCGAGGCGATCCGCGAGCGGGCCGCGGGCCATGGGGCGGAATTTCTGCTGCGGGCCCAGGCGGAGACGGTGTCCGGAGGACCGGACGGATATTGGTTGACGGTGCGGGCGCCGGAGGGAACCCGTCAGGTCAGGGCTCGCCACGTGATCTCGACCATCCCGTTGCCGGAACTGCTTCAACTGCTTCATCCGGAGGCGCCGGCCGACATCGAGGCTTTGCGCCGCGGCCTCAGATACCGCGGGATGAGAATGCTCTGCCTGCTTCTCGACATGGAGCGGGTGTTCGACGCCCAATGGATATACTTTCAGGGCAACGAGTTCGCGTTCAGCCGGATCAACGAGTTCAAGAACCTGTCCGAGGCATTCGCCCCCCGGGGCCAAACGAGCCTTGCCGTCGAATTCAACTGCGATCCCGGAGAGCCGCTCTGGTCGCTGGAGGATGGCCCGCTGACGGAGAGAACCCTCGCGGAACTGTCCCGCTGCCCCCTCCCGCACGCCGATATGGCGGGAAAACTGCTCGGCTCTTTCAGCGTCCCCGTGGAACACGCCTACCCGATCATGAGGACCGAGACTCAGGGCATTCTCGATGAAGCCAAGCGCCGCCTTGCGCGATTCCCGAATCTTTATTCCATTGGCAGACAGGGCGATTTCGGCTATCTAAACGGAGACGAATGCGTGGCGATGGCGTTCAAGACGGTGGAGGGGATAAAAGGAAAAGAGGACCGGAGGACAAGAGGACTGGAGGACAGACAAGAGGACATAGAGAGGAGGGCCTGAATGAGAGATTACCGAAACAACGTCGCCTGGCAAAAAAGTCATGAAGTTACGCTCAGGGTGTATGGCGCAACGAAGTCGTTCCCTGCTGATGAACGATTCGGGTTGACAAGCCAAATGCGCCGGGCAGCGTACAGTGTGCCGTCCAATATCGTTGAGGGGTGCGCCCGTGAGTCAAAGAAGGACTACCTGCGGTTCTTGTACATTGCGATGGCATCAGCGAAGGAAATGGAGTATTTTCTTCTCCTTGCGCACGACCTCGGGTATCTGCCTGACACAGAGTATGAGGCATTGAACGGCTTGGCCTACAGGGCAATCGGGACACTCGATGGACTGATCAAGGCGGTTAGAAAACAGGTTGGGCTTCTGGCCAACGTGTCAGCGCTCCTGGTCAGTGCGACCCTAGTTGCGTTAGGTCGGCTTTACTATCATGCATAGGCTGAAGCGATTCGGTTTGCGAACACATCACTGGCTGTACGTGTCATCCGTTTTCCTTGTCCGCCTGTCCTCTGGTCCCCCGGTCCCCCCGTCCGCACTACAACTGGCATCCGGCATCCATGATGTGAGGTCCCTATGAACAACGTAATCCAACTGTTCCGTCCCACCATCGGCGAGGAGGAAATCCAGGCCGTGGCGGAAGTTCTCAGGTCGGGCTGGCTGGGGTTGGGCCCGAAAACCGAGGAATTCGAGAAGGCCTTTGCCGCCATGATCGGCGCCCGGCACGTGGTCGGCGTGATATCCTGCACCGCCGCGCTCGATCTCGCCGTCAAATTGCTGGACCTGCGTCCGGGCGACGAAATCGTCGTGCCGACATGCACGTTCATCTCCTCGGCCCATGCCGTCGTTTACAACCGGTGCCGTCCCGTTTTCGTGGATATCGAGCCGGACACGCTGAATATCTCGATCGAAGACCTGAAGCGCAAGATCAGTTCCCGGACCAAGGCGATCATTGTCGTGCACTACTCGGGGAGGCCCGTCGATCTGGATGGCGTCAAGGCCGTGGCCGGCACAATTCCGATCATTGAGGACTGCGCCCATGCCGCCGGAGCCGTGTACAGGGGCCGACCGGTCGGGACATTCGGGAGGTACGGCTGTTTCAGCTTCCATGCGGTCAAGAATCTCACCATGGGCGAAGGCGGCGCCGTCTCGATCAACGACGACGACGATTACCGGCGGGCCAGGCAGTTGCGCTGGCTGGGCATCGACAAGGGCACCTGGGAGCGGACCCCGGACAACAAGGAGTACTGGTGGGAATATTCCGTCAACGAAATCGGCCTCAAGTGCCACCTCAACGATATTCTGGCGGCGATCGGCGTCGTTCAACTCAAAAAACTCCCCGCGCTGAACGCCCGGCGCAAACAGATCGCGGAGATCTATCGGAAGGAATTCGGCCCTCTCGGCTGGTTGGAGCTGCCGCCCGCCGACGATGACGTGTACCGGTCCTCATGGCACATTTTCTGCGCGAAGCTCAGCACAGGCGACCGAAACGACCTGAGCCAGTACCTGAAGCAAAAAGGGATCATGACCGGCGTCCACTACAAGCCGATCCATCTGTACCGGTGCTACGGCCATCAGGAGCCCCTCCCCGTGGCGGAGGCCGTCTTCAAGCGAATCATCTCGTTGCCGAATCATGCGTCGCTGAGCCATGACGATGTGGGCCGCATCGTGGACGCCGTGAAAGGGTTCAGCCCATCGCGATGACACCGGAATCGTTGTGAATGCCGAATGCCCTGAAATACGCTTTCGTTCGTTTCTCGTTGTCCTCCCTGCTTGCCACGGCAGTGGACTACGGCATTTTTGCCGCCGCCCTGGCGATCTCCGACCATCTGCTGCTCGGGTTCGTGGCCGGCCGTACGGCGGCTCTCTCCGTCAACTTCACCGTCAACCGCGGCGCCGTCTTCCATTCCCGCGGACATACGGCGTTGAAACTTGCGAAGTACCTCGGAATTGCGCTCATGGTTTTCGGCCTGCACTATGGGTCGGCGCGCACGCTGTTGACCCATACGTCACTGCCTCCATTGGCGGCCCGGATGTTGGGCGAATCGGTTATTTTTCTGTTTTCCTACGGCGCGCAGAAGACATTCGTGTTTCGCCGCCGGCCGCCGGACGAGGCCTCCGCTCATGTACAAAAGCCATAAAATTTCCATCGTGATCCCGTGTTTGAACGAGGAAGACGGGTTGCCCCGGGTCCTCTCCGGCCGGCCGCCGTTTGTCGACGAGATCGTCGTGGTGGATAACGGATCGACCGACAAAAGCGCCGAGGTGGCGCGTCGTTACGGAGCGCGCGTGATTGTCGAGTCCCGACGCGGGTATGGATATGCCTGCCTTGCCGGCTTGGTGGGCGCGACGGGGGACATCAGGGTCACCCTGGACGCCGACAACAATCTGTTCATGACCGACGTGGAACCCGTCTTGGCCCACATGCTCGAGCATGACCTGGACTTCGTCAACGGGACCCGTTTTCCGCTTTCGGATAACTCGCTGATGCCCGCCTCGGTACGGTTGTCCAATGCGTTCATCTCCTGGCTCGTTCGCCGGCTCTTTCGCATTCCGGTTGTGGACAGCCAATGCGGATTCCAGGTGTTTAAAGCCGGGATCATCGCGCGGCTCGCCCTGACCTCGCCGGGCATGGAGTTCTCGCAGGAGGTCAAGATCAAGGCGTGGACGCATCCGGCGATTCGGGCGGGAGAAGTGCCGATCCGCTACGGGAAACGGACCGGCGTGCGAAAATTCAAGGCTCTGATCGATAGCGTCCGGATCGTTCGCGCGGCCATCCGATTGAGCAGAATCGTCAACGTCCGCTAGCAAGGAGTTCATTCATCTGATTGCCAACCTGCGAGCGCTCGTTGTCCGGAAACCCCGATTCCTTGAGCGCCTTCGACCCGTGCTCCAAAGGCTGCCGGGGCCGCTTTTCGTTGTGGTGCATGTGACGTTGCGCTGCAACCGGGGGTGTCCGGACTGCTATCAGCAACATGACACTTTCTTCAATCGACATCCGGGCGACATGTCCCTTGCCGATTTCACGACGGTCTTGGACAACATCATGGCGTTCAGGCTTTATCGCGCGCATATACACCTGATGGGGGGGGAACCCACGTTTCATCCGGATTTCGGGGCCATCGTGGAGGCGGTTCATTCGCGGGGCGCTTCCGTGACTCTGACCACGAACGGGTCGCTGCTCCAGAAGCGCGCCGGTTCGCTGCTGAGCCCGGGTGTAAAGGAAATGAACGTCTCGGTTCCCTTGGACGCGCGGGGCGCGGTCGCGAGCGACTTTCTGAACAGTCTGGACGGATATCTGGCTGAAGGACAAGCGGCGGGAGGCCGGCGACCGCGTCTGAACCTGAACCTGGTGATCTCGCCGGCCACGTCCCCGTTCATCGAGAAGACGGTTGGCTTCTTCCGGGATCGCTATCCGCCGGGAACGTTCGCCACCTTTACGCTGGAGCATCTCGAGTTCGAGAGATCGGCTCGCGCGCGGATGGAAGTCGATCGGATCGATATCGAGTCCTTGAGGGCGCAGATGGAGCGGATTCGCGCCGGCCGGTGGCCGTTCCGGGTCCTCTGGGCGCCGCGCATCAAACCGGCGGACTATGCGCGGTACTATCGCTCCGACGAACTGTTCCGTCATACGTGCATCGTGCCGTGGGTAGGGCTGGCGGTGTATCCGGACCTGGCGGTCACGGCCGGCGGCGCGATTTTCGCCTGCAACCGGATTCTCGGGTCCTTGAAGGAACAGAGCCTCAAGCAGATCTGGCACAGCGGGCGCAGAAGGGATTTCCAGGCTCATCTGAGTTCGGAAGGGCTTCCGGCGACCTGCTTTCGCTGCTGCCACAAGTTCTACTACTGATGCTTCATGATGTGCGCATCCGATACCCGCGGCTGGGCCTTTGCGTGTTGCGCCCTCCTCGCCGTCCTAATGGCTTCGGGTTTCTACCTGGACACCCGTGACGCCCGCTTCACCGATCTGACGACCGATCAGCTCACCGCGCTGACCATTTGCGCCCGGAACGATTATCCGGAAAGCCTCGCTCACGACATGGTGGTCGGGCATCCGGGCAGCGAGCGCTACTACCTTCCTTTTTATACCGGGCTCGTGTGCGCGCTGTCGGGGCCGGACCATGACTATGCGCGGGGTCTGTCGCGGCTGCTGTTCGTCACGACGGTCCTGTATGTCATTGGCTGGTGGTTTTTGTTTGCCGGCTGGACGGGTTCGTGGGGCGCCATACCCGCGACTTTTTTCGCGCGGGCGGTGCTCCCGCTTCCCGGCGGGGAAACCTGGGGGGTCGGCGGCCTGTGGACCATGCTGCCTCGCGCCTTGTTCCTGGCGCTGCTTCCGTGGGCGCTTTGGCTCTGGCTGCGGCGCGGCCGCGGCCGGGCGGGCTGGATATGCGCCTGTTTGTTCGCCGGCTTCCTGGTGAACGTCCATCCCTTGAGCGGGTTCACCGTGGTGTTCGGCCTCCTGGCCGGGGAGGCCGCGCGACGCGCGGTGGAAACGCGGAGCCGGACGGGAATCTTTTCGTCTCTTGGCTGCGGCGCGGTGGCGGCCATGGTCGGGGCTCTGCCGTTTCTCCTGAACTCCGGCGCCGTCCTGGGCGGCCCGCCGGTGAACGTCGGCGAATTCAAGGAGGCGCTGGCGCTGCGTGTGCCGCACGATGTCCTCTACCCGGGGGTCTACCTCCGCCAATGGTTGCATCCCGTTCTGGTGGCGGCCGTCTTGCTTCCGCCGATTCTGCTGTTCGTCTTCTGCCGCGAGGCCTGGCGGGAGCACCGTCCGCACATTCACGCCCTGCTTTTTTTTGCGCTGGGTTGCGTGGCGGCGGCGGCGCTTCCGATGGCTTTCCAATCGCTTCTGCAAGCGCTGGGTCGGCCGGTTTTTTTCGCCATCTATATGATCCGCGGCATGAAGTATATGGTGGTGCCCGGCATTCTGCTCTGGGCCATCCTGCTGGCGCACCTGGCGCGCCAAACAACGGCGCGATGGCCGTTGAGTCGCTGGGGCTGGGTCGGAGGCCCGATCCTGCTGACGCTGATCGCCCTTGCCTTGCGGCTGCATCCGGTTTCCCGAACGCCGTTCCTGGCGCATAGCCCCGTCCGCTTCTTCTGGCCGGAGTGGATCGGCCCTCGGCTTCCACCCGTGAACGCGGGGCAGAACGACGGCATCGAGGGGGCCTTGGCCTGGATACGCGGGCATACGCGCGACGACAGCCGGTTCGTGGGGCCGCTCATCCTGCGCGTGGCCTCGCTGCGATCCGTGATTCACGACCACAAGGGCGCCGCCTTTCTGATCGAGAAAAATCCGGGCGCTTTTCTGGCGTGGGCCGAAAGGGAACGCGAGCAGCGAAGGGTGGAGCGGGAAGCGCCGGACCGTCTGCCGGAACTCTACCGGGCCTGGGGCGCGGACTACTGGGCGACGACGCAACGGGTCGCCCGCATTCCAATCGGCTATCAGGATCGGTGGTGGACGGTGTACGACCTGTCGCGCCTGGAGTAATCCGCATGAAGACGGTCATCCTGTCGTTCGATGTGGACGGCGAACGCGCGTTCGGCGCAAGGGAAAAACTCACCCGCGACAGATTCCTGGAAACGGGGATCCCCGCCGTTGTCGACTACCTCGGCCGACAGGGTCTCGACGCCACGTTTTTCGTTGTGGGGCGGAACATACTCGACTTTCCCGAGCTTCATGCGAAACTCAGGCCTTTCGAGATCGGAAATCATACGCATTCCCACTTGCATTTTCTGACGAGCAGAACCCGGGCGGAGAAGCAGGTTGAGGTCGGCGAGGCGCACCGGATCATCAAGGAGTTTTACGGCTCCGACCCCGTCATGTTTCGGGCGCCGGACTATCAGATCGACGAAGAGCTGTTTCGCATGGTGATGGACATGGGCTATGCGGGGGATTCCTCCCTGATCCGGGTGCTGCTGCCCCCGCGGTTTTTCTTCAACTACCTGAAACAGCGAAAACTGGCCAAAGAGCCGAGGGAATTCCCGTTGACGAGTTGCGTGATTCCCTTCAATGGCACCTCCATCATCAGTCTCGGGTTGAGGTACGCGGAAGCCGTGCTCGAACGCGTCTCCAGGTCGAGAGACGTGCTGGTCCTCAATTTCCACCCCAGGGATTTTACCCATGCGAAAATAGAGGCGTTCGGTTATCTGAGAAGGGACAAGGCCGTCGAAACAACAACCCGTTTTCTGGATTCCCTCCGCGGGAAATTCCGGATCCTGAGTTTCAGGCAGTTCTTCGAGCTGTCCCGCCAGGACTCGGATTTTAGTGGCGGAGTTGGAAGAGAACGAAGTGTCCAAAGGGAGGTGAGGACGTGAATATTCTGGGGATCATTTACCATCCCGACTTCGGGCATCCCGCGGCCTGTCTGATGCGGGACGGGAAACTGGACTGCTTCGTTGAAGAAGAGCGGCTCGCCAGAGTGAAACAGGCGAGAGGGATGTTTCCCGGCAGAGCGATAGCCTTCTGCCTGAAACACGGCGGGTTGCGTCTGGCGGATGTTGACCGCATTGCCTTCGGATGGGATGCCAACTACTATCGGACGACTTTCCCTTTCTTCGTGCTGGGGGCGGCTCTGAAGTACCGGCTCTTCGAAAGCATACCCAAGAAGGGAAGCGGCCTGATGGCGGGGAGAAAAGACCTGGGGTCGGGTCTCATTCCGGGCCTGAAGGACCTGCTCAATTACAACAGTAAAAATCTGGACCAGGAAATTGCATTCGGCCTGGGCGAAGCCGGCTTTGTCGGCGAAAAAGTCCCCCCCGTCGTCTATGTGAAACATCACCTGGCGCATGCGGCATCGGCGTTCTACAGTTCGGGGTTCAAGGAGGCCGCCGTTCTGGTCTTTGACGGCCATGGGGAACAGAACACCACCACCATCTACAAAGGCCGGGACAGGGAGCTGACCCTGCTGAAGGAGATCAATGTCCCGCATTCCCTGGGCTGGGTCTACTCCGCGTTCACCGAGTATCTGGGCTGGGACCCGAATGAGGGCGAGGTCAAGTTGATGGGCCTGGCGCCGTTTGGCCGGCCAAACCCCGAGCTCAAGCGGTTGATGGACGACATCGTCAGGATTTCGGCGGATGACATAAAAATCGACACCGATTATATTTTCTATGGCAAGCGAAGCTATGGCCGGTTCTACAGCGATCGGGTGGTGGCGAGACTGGGGGCGCCGCGGAACAAGACGGAGGCGCTGACCCAGCATCACAAGGACATAGCGTTTGCCGTGCAGGCGAAATTGGAGGAAGCGGGCGTATTCCTGGCCAAGAAGGCCGTGGCGTTGGCGGGGAGCGGAAATCTGTGCCTGGCGGGAGGTGTTGCTCTGAATTGCAAGATGAACGGCGAAATTCACAGGTCTGGCGTCGCGGACACCCTCTTCGTGCAGCCCATTTCGCACGATGCCGGGGTGGCCCTGGGCGCC
>JACQHI010000164.1 GCA_016199105.1 Lentisphaerota bacterium
AGTACAGCGGGGGCTGCGAACCCGCTGCTTCTCATACCGCTCAATCGCCATAATGCGAATTACTGGGAAGGTGTCGGTGGGTTGTCATCAGCGGTTTTCGGGCTCCAGCCGGGTTTCGCCGTCGCGGGTCATGGCCTCGGCCGTCAGCAGGGAGATCAGGCCGTCTTCGAGATCCGGGGCGGGACGCCGCCCTTCCCGCAAGGCGTCCAGAAAGGACTCGGTTTCCCCTTCCGTGCCGTCCCGGAATGTCGCGGGGGCCTGTTCGGGCGCCTGCCACTCGACCTCCACACGGCCCTGGCATTCGATGCACAAGCGGCACGCATGCGCGTCGATCCAGATGCGGAAATCGCGGCCCAGCACCTCGTAGGTTTCCTCCATCACCCCGCAATTCGGGGCGATGGCCAGTGTGCCGATGGCCCCCGACGTCGAACGCACCCAGGCGAAACAGGAGGCGCCGTCGTTTCCCGGCGTCCTCAGCGAGGTCACGGTTTCCGGCCGGCCCACGAACGACAACACCGTGTCCACGGCATGAATGCCGGTGCCCGTGATAAAATCCGGCTCCCGCCGGTTGTGCCGCAACATCCGGGCGCTCACCCCGATCTGCAGGAAAGTCGGATGAGCGGCCAGCCAGGCGCGGGCGCGCGCCACCGCCGGATGAAACCGCCGGTTGAACGACACCATGTGCGGCGTGCCGGACGCCCGCGCCGCCCGGAGCAGGTCGCGCGCTTCCGCGCCGGTCCGCCCGGGCGGTTTTTCGATCAACAGGGGAATGCCGCGGGGCAGCAGGCCGGCGACCAAGGACGCCGTCAACGGCAAAGGCGTGATGGCCAGCAGGGCATTCAGCGACTCCCAGGTCAGCATGGTCTCCAGCGAGGTATAGACCCGCGCCACGCCGTAAGACTCGGCGAACCGGCGCGCCTTGGCCTCGTCGAGATCGCAGACGGCCGCCAGTTCCACAGCGCCCGCATGCCGCGCGGCGTAATCCCGCAATGGCGGACCGTGATCCGAAAAGGCATGCCAGCCGGCGCCCAGAACTCCTATTCGGAACATGGCAATATCCTCCACACCGCGAGTTCGCGGATGACCAACGGTGAAATGAGAGAGCGAAAGGCGATGTGCCCCGCGCGGAGCGGTCGCGCATCCCAGGCCCGGATCCAGCGCCGGCCGTCCACCCAGAATTCCACCTGGTGCTCCGCCTGGACCAGCGTGATCGCATAGGTCCGGCCGGAAGTCAGGAGGCGGGCCGGATCGGTGAACTGGCGGATCAGATGCCGGTTCGGATTTTTCCTCAGGCGCGTGGTGGCATTGTTCGTGCCGCCGAAATCCATCCAGTAAAAGGCCAGCGGCATGTAATGCCGGAGCGCGGCATCCGGCAGGCCCCGCAGGTACTCCAGAAGGTCCCCCTGGGGATGCGTCAGCATCCAGAGAAAAATGGCGTCGCTGACTGCCGACGGACACCCGGGCGCCGGTAACGGCGTGGCCCGGCACTCCACGGCCAGCGGCCCCTCAAACAGCCGGTTTAAAACCCCGAGGCTGACCGGCTGAAACACGCAGGCGCCGTCAGCCACCTTCGGCGCCGCGCCGTTGAAAGTCCAATCGGCGAGCGCCTCGAACCGTGTCGAAAAAAGCCGCTCCGACCGGGTCCAGCCTGTCCAGGCAACGCGGTGGGCAATGGCGCGCTCCTCGACGCTCCGCAGGAGGAAAACGGTCCTCCGGACCTCGATCGCCAGCCAGCCCTCGTTGTCGGTAAAGGGAGGGTCCATCCGGCCCTCGACCAGGCAGTCATCCTGAACCCAGACCGCAAAAAACTCGCCAAGGGTGGCCAGCCGCACCTGGAACCGTCCCGGCGCAAGTCCTCCGGGCCGCCGGGCGATTTCGCGGTCTTTCAGACACACGATGAGCGCCCCGGCACCCGCCCGCACGGAAATCCCCGTCGCCGCGCGGGTATTGGGTTGATGATTAAACTTCACGAGACAGGAGGATTCCGCCCCAGCCTCCAGAATCTCCAGGTTGACGCTCACCTCCACATCGCCGCCGCTTCCGAGGGGATGCCACGTCCGGGCGAGAATCACGGTCTCCGCGCCTGCCCGCAGTGCTACGCTCAGCGTTGCAGGCGGGGCGGCGTCATAATGCAAATTGCCGGCGCCCTCCCCCGCCCAGTCTTCGGGGCGAAGGCCCGGCCCATATAAAGTCTCAAGGATGTCGTAATTCATGAGAAAGTTCAACGATTGACAGTGTTCGGTGTTCAGGGTTCAGTGGTTCACGGTTCAACGGTTGAACGCATAACAATGTCCATCAGAATCAGTAAAAATGGAGAAGCGAATGCCGGTCGAAATGATTCTGTCATCAATGATTTTGTCGTACTCGGCTTAATTGCCTATGCATCAAGCGTAGTGACGCGGCGGACGTCAGGCCGTGTTGGTTTTTTTGCGGCTATTTTTTTACCGCTTTTTCGACCGCCTGCCGCAGTTCCTTCTCGTAGTCCTCGCGGGCGCCCTGAATCATGACGGACAGGGTTCCGTCCGGCGTCAACACCGCCAGTGCCGGAGTCCCGGAAATCCCCAGCCTGTCATGGGCGACCTTGTAGGGATCGAGCAACACGCCACAGTCGATTTGATGCTCCTTCGCAAACGCCTTGACCGCCTCCAGCTTCGACAGCGGGTCCGTCATCACGACATAAAATTTCACGCCCTTGTCCTTGTACTCGCGCGCCGTCTTGAGGAACAACGGCAGCTCGCGTTTGCAGGGCACGCAGTCAATGGCCGCGAAATTCAGGACCACGGCGGATCTCGGTTTCTTCGGATCCTCCGCGCCGGGATAGCATAAATCGGAGATGATCACGAATTCGCCGGGCAGGTCCCGGAGCACAAGGGGCGGCGCCGGGTCCCCCGGCTTGGGCGCCGGCCTGGACGTCGCGGGCGCGTTGGTGTCCGCCATCGCGACACCCAGGCCGAGCGCGACCAGCGCCGCCACTATTCCGATGCCGCCTCTCCGTGTCTTTCTCATATTCATGACGCCTCCCTGGCCTATCTGTCACCAACCGTGAACCGTTGACGTGTTCGCCATAGCCTCATAGGCGACGGCGGAACCGTGAACCATGTCTGAAACTTGCTTTTCACCAACCCGAATCATTCCATTTTCTGTTTCTCCACCGCCGGGCATTGCGGCAGGAGATATTTCACGATCATGACGGCGGCCGCGCGCTCGGCCAGCTTGGATTCGCTCGATGCCCCGGCCGTTTCCTTGAAACTGCCGTTATAAACAAGCTTGCCCGACTCGCCAGCGACAATGAAAAAACGCACGTCGGTATCGAGCACGGACGCCGACACACCCAGCACGTCCTCCGTCTTGCCGCGTCGCGCCGGATCGATGTCCACCAGGATGGCCCACAGAATGCCCGCGGCCCCGCCGGTCTTGAGGACGACGCCGGAAAACGCCTGCCGCTCGAAAACGGGCGCCATTTCCTCCGGCGTGAGCTCCATGGCTATATCCGTCGTTTCCATCCCCGCCAACCCGCACTCCTTCATCAGAACCTCCGTCAGCGGCGCGAACCGGCGCAGGCCTTTCCCCTCCCGAATCGCGCAGAGCAACGCCACGCGGCGCCCGCCCCAGCGGTCGAACATCTCCCAGAACCGCGACTTCGGGATGGCCTCATATTTGCGCGCGGCTTCCGTTTGATACCCCGTTTTTGCCGACGTGCGCTTGACGTCCAGATAACAGCGGGCGGCTTCGCGGTCCTTCTTGAGCGCCAGGAGCATGTCTCCATGCAACAGTTGCGCCTGCTCCCGATCGAAGGGCGGGGCAATCGCCGGATCATAGCGCTCCAACACGGCGCGCAGGCCCTGCTCCGCCTCGGCGTGCCGGCCGGCATGCGCCGCGGTTTGCGCATCTGCCCAGAACCCGCCCAGTTCTTTTCTCCGGCGCGCGCGGGGCAGTTCGGCCGCCAGATACTGGACGCGTTGCCGATCGAAGGTCGGCGCGAGCATGGCGTCATAGTTCTCCAAAACCGTTTGCAGCGCGCGTTCGGCCTCGTCGAAACGATCCGCCTGAGCGGCCGCCTGCGCCTCGGCCCACAGCCCCTCGACCCGGCCGCTCAACGCGATCCGGTCCAGGAGACGCTGACGCTCGGCCAGGGGATAGCTCGCCTGCACCCAACAGGCGAACCCGTCGCGGTTTTTTTCCACGTGACAGGCATCCGGAATCACCGTGACCTCGCGCAACGGCAGGGCGCGGCGCAAACGCTTCGCCAGGGCCGGATCGCCCGAGGCTGACAGCACGTCTTCGGCCACCTTCGCGCGCGCATCCTGAAACGCGGCTTCCCGCGCGGCCGCTTCCGACGAACACTTTTCGGACGAACCGAGGCGATACAGATAGACGCTGTCCGAATCCTTCGGGTGCGCGATCCAATCCGGTCGCGGAGGCGGGGGCGGTGTCGTGACGCAGGCGGACAGCAAGAGCAACAACGGGACAGCAAAGGTCTTCAAGGGCCCTGAAACCATGTTAGTGCCTTTATATAGATATTCAGATTATCAACCGCAAAGAACGCAAAGAACACAAAAGTGAAGTAATATGTTCACCCATTCCCCCGCTCCATTTTCTCTGCGACCTCTGCGTTCTTTGTGGTAAATATTGCTTTGCCATTTTTAGGGGCATGCCGACTTTTCGGGAAGTTATTTGTCTGAAACACTATAGCCCAGAAACTGATATAAAAAACGAGTTGTTTAACCACGCGCGGCGCGTGGTAAGCCACGGACTCGTCCCGCGCTTCGCGGGATGTCACGGATCCCGACTCTCCGAGAGGTCGGAACTGATAGGGAATGGTTTATTCCGATCAAGCCGGCCATCTCTTCATCCGTGTTATCCGTGTAATCCGTGATTGATTTCATTGGGTTGTGGGCGTTAGCCCGCTTTGGTTTCACCACAGTCGCGGATTGGCCTGTCGGGCGCGCCAGGCCCGGTAGGCCTTCCATGTGCGCGCCTTGAACACAAAACCGCGGGGCCGGGGATACGGATTCAATTGTTCCACCGTCATTTGGAGAACCGCCGCCCGACGAACATTGTCGAGAGGATCCCGTCCAAGGGCTTCGCGATATTTGCCGACGATTTTCATGAGCTTATCCGCCTGAACAGCCAGGCACAGACTTTTTCGCAGGGTTCAAAACTCAGGGTATGTGCCGCGCTACGAGCGGCACACGTGACGCCACTCATAGCGTGGCGCCTACTGTTTTGAACCATGCCGACTTCTTCGTGAATTGATGCCTATGTTATAAAGAGGCCCGGGGGGATGCAAGCCTCATAAAAGCGTTGCGCCGGGCCAGCCCCGGGTGTTATGTATCAGGCAGGGTTCAGGGGTTCACGGTTGAGAGGTTTTCCTAATCTGCCAATTTGCCGCGGCGGATAACCGTGAACCGCTAAACTGTGAACAAGGAACTTGTTATGAGTCTGGATATTTTGCGCGACCCCAAAGCCCACTGCACGCTGTGCAGGGAATTCACGTATCGCCTCGCCTGGCGCCCCGAGAAACATTACGTCGCCGGCACGCAGCTGGAAATCCGCAGCCATTGCCTCCGCGCGTTCCATAGCTGGCGGTTCACGGGATTCCGGATGAAGGGGGGCGACATCACGTTTCGCTGGAAGGTCCGGCCGACGGTTTCGGAACGGTGGCACAACCCGGAACGCGTTCTCCTCCGCGCGCGCCTGCCCTACGGCGCCCGGCAGGGCGAAGCGGTCGAACTCGAACTGACGGTCATTCCGCCCGTCTGGGCGGGCGTCAACAACAGCCTGTCCGTCTGGACAAGCGATGTCCCGAACAATTTCAGGCCGGATGCGCCGCCCCCCCAGCCGGTCAGCGAGAGCCGCTCCGCCTGCGAACTGACCGTCACCGCCGGTCCCGTGGAGCGGTTTTCGGTCATCAGCCGCCCGATGGCCGACGCCGCCGGAAACGTGCGGACTGTTCTGCTTCCCGAGGACCGCTTCGGCAATCCCAGCCGTTTCGAGACAGCCGTGGACTGCGAGCTGGAATGGAACGGCCGCCGGCAGACTCTGTCGTTACGCGATCCCGGGATCATGGAACTGCCCCTGTCAAAAGCGGTGGGCCGGGCGGTGGTCTCCATTCCCATGAACCGCCTGTCGGCGCAGGAGAACATCGCCAACGGACGCCGGACCGGGGACCGCCTGATCGTCACCGGCAATCCCGTGTGGCCGGCCGGACCGGGCTGCCTTCGTCCCGCGTTCGGGGAATTCCATTGGCATACGGACATCTCCGGCGACGGCCAACGCCCCATCCGGGAAGCCCTGCGCTGCGCGCGGGATATTCTCAACATGGATTTCGCCGCGCCCGGCGACCACAATCCGCAGGGCGATCAATGGAAGGCGACCGTGGCCGCCCTCGACGAGTTCAATCAGCCGGACCGGTTTGCCACGTTTTTCGGCTGGGAAAACGGGACCGACCGCGGCCACGAAAACTACTACTTCACCGAGCCCGAACATCCGGTCCGTTGCGGCGGCGCGGCGGGCATCACCGGGGGAACTCCCGACTCGTTGATTGCCCGCTTGCGGGAACTGCACGGCCGGTCCGATTTCATCGCCATCCCCCACCACACGAACAGCGTGGCGGAGGTCCGCAAGCCCGAGGACGACTCTCCCTTCTGGCATCCGTATCCGTGGGGCGAGCCGCAGCCGTACATCCCCCTCGTGGAGCTCATGCAGATACGCGGCAACCAGGAACAGAACGTCTATGCCGACGCCTGGCGGGGCTGGCAGCAAAACCATGGCGCGTCCGTCCAGGACGCCCTGGCGCGCGGGCACCGGCTCGGCTTCACCGGCGGAACCGACAATCACTGCGGGTGGCCCGGCCGCGTCTGCGCCGACGCCGAGGGCAAGGGCCTTTATCCCGCCCGAAGCGTGATCCTGACGGGCGTATGGACGCCCCGCGTGGAACGCCAAGCCATTTTCGACAGCTTGAAGGCGCGCCACACCTGGGCGGTGTGGGACACGCGGGCGCTGGTGGATTTTTCCGTGAATGGCGCGCCGGCCGGCGACGAATTGACGGTGACGCCGGGAACCGCGTTGAAGGCGCACATCCGGCTGAGCGCCGAAGACGCCCTGCAGACCGTGGAACTCGTGTCGGAAGGCAGGACCGTCTGGCAGCAGTCCTTCGCGGAACCGGATATTGACGTGGAGATCCCGATCGGAGTGGCGGACCGCTCCACCCATTTCTATTTGCGCGCCCTGCTGAGGAACGGCGGCCTCATCTATGCCAGCCCCGTCTTCGTGACGGTTGCGGAAACGAAGATTGATAAAGAAAAATAGCCGCAAAGAAGCGCAAGCCTGCCTGGGTGTTCATGGCGCGAGAATTTTGGGAGGGGCACACTCCGTGTGACCGCGGATGCTCCGGACATTTCATACGGTAGGGGCGGCAGGCCCTTGCCGTCCGTTCCGCCGCATCAATTCGAACCTGCCGTAACCAAAGGCTTCCTTGGTGTTTTGCGGCATTCCACGAGCGAAACAACGGGATGCCCTGAACGACGCTGCCGGCCTTTGGCACGAGCAATAATCAAGTCAATGTCGTGGTTGAGCCGCTTGGCCTGGGCATCTCGGACCCTCCTGACTTCCTCAACGACTTCATCTTTCCACATATCACACCTCCATCAATTGCTCCGGGGTACAGATGACAGGTAAGGACACCTCCCCGCCAACGCGGGGCAAGCGCTGAGTTTATCCCTTTTCGCGGGAGCGTCCGCGGACCGCTCGGCGAGCGGTCCCTACCAAACATACACGCTTTTGCGTGTATGTTTTTCGGAAAGAAAGCCCCATTCATGGCCATACCCTATCAGGCGATGGGAGGGAAGACAAGACGGCTGGCTCGGATGGCGCGGACATCAACAACCAACGCCGAACGCCCACGTGAGTGGCGTTGCCACAACGTGGCTCACGCCAAC
>JACQHI010000165.1 GCA_016199105.1 Lentisphaerota bacterium
CGACGGGATGGATGGGCTGGTCTCGGGGCTGGCGATGGGCACAAGCCTGATCTATCTCATCCTGGCGTTGTTGATGGGCTCCAACATGCTGGCCTATTGCGCCCTGGCGATCTTCGGGGCTTCCTTCGCCTTCCTGGGATTCAATGTCAGGCCGGCCCGTATTTTTCTGGGCGATGGCGGGAGCACCTTCCTCGGTTTCTTTCTCGCGGCGTTGAGCATCCAGGGGGAATGGGCGCGGCGCGATCCGTTGGTCTCCTTCTTCATTCCCGTTCTGATCCTTTCCGTTCCCATTTATGACATGATCTTCATCACCGTGGAACGCGTCCTCTCGGGCAAGGTCAGGAACGTCCGCGAATGGCTGGAATACGTGGGGCGCGATCATCTGCATCACCGTTTTGAAGCGCTCGGGTTGAGCCGCGGCCGGGCCGTGACGGCCATCTGTTTCCTGAACCTGGCGGTGGGCATCGGCGCGATCACCCTGTTCGAGGCCCGGACCTATGGCGGCGTCGCCCTCCTGATCCAGGTCATCTGCGTGTATGTCATTATCGCCATGCTGGAAGTCCTGGGGAACAGGGACAAGGAGTTGCGCTGATGCAGTTGAGCGCGAAAACGGGAACCCAGATTCTCGCGGTGGGCGGCGGCAAGGGCGGAGTGGGCAAGAGTTTTGTCGCCGCCGGCCTCGCGACCGCCATCGCGGAAGCCGGGCATGGCGCCACCCTGGTGGATCTCGACTTGGGCGGGGCCAACCTTCATACCCTCTTCGGCCTGAAAATCACGGACCGCGGCATCGGCGACTTCATCTTCGCCCCCCGCTCGAACGACCTGGCCGATTATGCCACGGAAACGGGGATCCGGAATCTGCAATTGATTTCGGGCAACGGGTTCATTCCCGGGATCGCCAATCTCGCCTATCAGCAGAAGGTCCGCGTGCTGAAGGCCATCGGCCGCCTGCGCTCGGAATACGTCGTTCTCGATCTCGGCGCCGGAACCCATTACAATGTCATCGATTTCTTTTCCATGACGGAATCGGGCATCGTTGTCACCATGGCCGAGCCGACCGCCATCCTGAACGCCTATGAGTTTCTGAAGAACGTCCTCTTCCGTATGTTCGCGTTGCGCTTCAAACGCAGGCCCGACGTGCTGAAAACGATCGAGGCCTGCCGGGTCAGCCGGCATGAGGGCGAGGATGCCTCCATCGCTTCGCTCATCCAGTCCGTGGCCCTCGTGGACGGCACGGCGGCCGAGACCCTGCGGGAGCTTTGCGGCCGGTTTCGTCCGCGCCTGGTTCTGAACATGAGTCGGAGTCCCAATCTGACCCTGGAGCAAAGCCTGCGCGATATCTGCGCGACCTATCTCGGCGTGGAGCTGATCTATCTGGGCGCCGTTCCGCTCGACAATGTGGTCCAGAAATGCCTGATGCGCATGAAACCCGTCGCCATGGAATTCCCCGAAAGCGCCCCCGCCGTGGCCTTGCGGGCCATTGCCCGCAAATGCATGGCGGACCGCTGGATGGATACCGCTCGCGCCGACGGACTGACGGAGGAGGAGGGGCTCGACGCTGCTTCCGCCGCCTCTCGTGAGTCCGCGGTTTCAGGCATCAAGCCTTTCATCGCCGGGCACAAGGATATCGAACTGTCCTCCTTGCTGGCCTCGTTCATGACCGAATATGCGACGCAGCTCACGGGGAAAACGCCGCCTCCGACCGCTGAAAATGGCGGCGAAGCCGTCCCTTCCCCGGCCGCGCATGCCGTGGCGGAGGGCCAGCACCCTCCGACGTTTGACTTGCCGGAATGGCTGCCGCTTGACCTGCGGGTGGAGGCGAAAAACAAGACGCCCAGTTTCATTCCCGTGGAGCCGTTGCCGGCCGTCCCCTCCGCGCCCCCGGAGGCGACAACGTTTTGGGACCGTCTGGTGGGCCGGCGTCCGGTCGCGCCGGCGAAAACCGCGGCCGATATCATCCGGGCGATTCCCGATTCCGACAATGTGGAGCTGGCCATTGAGCGCACGAGCCTCGCATCGCCCTGCACGGAAGAGGCGGGCCGGGCCTGGATGGAAACGGGGATGAAGCTGGTTGACTACAATCATCAGTTCTGCGCCTATCGCGCCTTTTTGAAGGCCCGGGCATGCCTGCCCGGCGATCCGGGCGCCATCAACAACTGCGCGGCCGGCATTCTGCTGATCGGCCGGATTCGCCCGGCGATCGAGTGGCTCTCCGAGGGTTTGAAGAAAGCTCCCGGGAATTCCGCGCTGCTCTTCAATTTCGGCCTGGCCCAGTTCTCGAGCGGGAATTACCCGGCGGCCGTCGAATGGCTGGATAAAGTGCAGGGCCCCAATGGGCGCTCGACCGATGCGGCCGTTCTGCGGGCCTGCGGTTTGTGTTATCTGAAACGCTATCCTGAAGCGCGCGCCCTGTTCCAATCGCTGCTCCAAAAGGACGAAACCGTCCTGTCCGTCCGCTTCAATCTTGGACTCTGTTTTTTTTACGAACAGGACTATGCGAAGGCGCAGGACCTGTTTTCCTCGGTTCTCGACGCCGCGCCGGAAGATAACGAGGCGCTTATGGCCCGGGCGGTGTCGCGATGGCATGTGAAGCGGGACTCCGGCGCTTTCGATGATTTGGGGCGCGCCATCAAGCAGCAGCCGGCCAATCTGTCCTGCCGGGCGCTGCGCGGGGTGCTGTCCTACATGGCGGGGCGCTACGACACGGCCATCGCGGATATCGAGGTCATCACCCGTCTCCTGCCCGCCAATCGGAAATATCAAGCGCTGCTGGCGGCCATTCGAGCCAACATCCACCCGGAAGGACAGCCATGACGTCCGTGACGGTCGAATACAGGGACTGGCTCGAACGGGCTTTCCCAATATACAAGGACAACATCGTCACCCTGATCGTCGCGATGCTGCTCGCCTGCCTGCTCTTCGGGCTTCCGCTCGCGGGCGGAGTCATTTTGATGACCTTGGACTTCCTGGACGGGAAAAAACCGCCGCCGGAAATCGGCGACGTTTTCAAGGGTCTCCGGTGGTTCGTTCAACTCCTTCTTCTCTCGCTCGTCGTTGGGGCGATCGTCATGGGGGTATGGGGCGCGCTGCTGTTCGTCACGCCCTGGGCGGCCTTCTTGATAACGCCAGTTGCCTTGGCGGTCGGGACGCTCCTCATGTTCGCCCCGTTCCTCATCGTGGACCGGCGCATGAATTTCCGGGCGGCTGCGATGACCAGCATCAAGCTGGTGGCGCCCTGTTTCCTCCCCTTGCTGGGACTCTATGTCCTGGCCATGGTCCTGGGAAGTGTCGGGCTGGTCGCCTGTTATGTCGGCGTCATCGTGACCGCGCCGATGACCGTCTGCCTTCTGGCCGTGGCCTATCGTGAAGTCTGCACGGACCGCCGCCTCGCGGAACTCGCATGACTTCGTTCGAGAAACCGGAGAACCTCCTGGGCCGACCTGCCCGCCATCTTGTCCGCCGTAGCCTTGGCGAAGGTGGAAGCTCCCGGAGCGACGGCGGGTGGATTCGCTTCCGGGCCGCCGCGTCGCCGGATGCCGTCCTGCGCGTGCATCTGCCGTGTCTCGCGCTGTCCGGTTTCATCCTGCTGGCGGCCTTCGGGTTGCCGCTCGACCGTGTGCAGGTGTGCGCGACCCTCCGTTGGACGGGAGTTCCGTGCCTGACGTGCGGTCTGACACGCGGCTTCGTGGCCATGGCGCACGGGCAGTGGGCGGAGGCCTGGCGCCAATGTCCGTTGGCCGTCCTGCTGTACACGGGCAATGCCCTGTGGCTGGCTTGGAATCTGCTGGCGGTGGCGACGGGCGGCCGGCTGGCCAGGGGCGACGCCTTGCTGTTGACCGGCAGACGCCGATGGTGGATACTCGCCACTTTCGTTTTTGCGGTGGCGGCAAACTGGATGTACCGGCTGGCCCTCGAACACTGAACACTGAACACCTGAGTATTTACGGGGAGTCATGGAAACCATCGAACGCATGCTGTCAATATGGATTCAGCAGGCTTTTCAAAAAGCCTTCCCCTACCTTCCGGAGGGAACCGCCTCCATCGGCGTGACGGTCTCCACGTCGCCGGAATTCGGCGATTACCAGAGCAATGCCGCGATGCTCCTGGCCAAGCAGCTCCGGAAACCGCCCCGCGACGTTGCCCGTCTGGTCCTTGAACAAGCCGGCGCGCATCCCGCCATTCGGAGCGTCAGCCTCGCAGGGCCCGGCTTTATCAACATGACGCTGCATGCGTCCTGGCTGGCCGGCCAATGCGAAGCCATGCTGGCGGACGGGCGGCTCCGCGTTCCGGCCATCGGCCAGGGCCGCGGAATCGTGATGGATTATTCCAGCCCCAACGTGGCCAAGCCGATGCATATCGGGCATATCCGCTCCACGGTCATCGGTTCGGCCCTGGACCGGCTTCACCGGTTCCTGGGCTACACGGTCGTCTCCGACAACCATATCGGCGACTGGGGCACTCAATTCGGCATCCTGATCAAGGGCTATCGGCATTTTGTGGATGAAAAAGCGCTGGCCGAGTGGCCGGTGGAGGAGTTGGAGCGGCTCTATGTCAAGAGTTACGAGGAGAGCAAAAAGAACGCCGACTGGCTGGAAGCCTGCCGGCAGGAGCTGGTGAAATTGCAGGCGGGCGATCCGGAGAATCTGGCCCTGTGGCAACGCTTTATCGCGCTCAGCCTGGAGGAGTTCGGGCGGATGTACCGGCGGCTGGGCATCGCGTTCGACCTGGTGCGCGGAGAAAGTTTTTACCGCGACCAGGTGCCCGCCGTCATACGGATGCTGGAAGAGAAGGGGCTGGCCCGCGAAAGCGAGGGGGCGCTGGTCGTCTTCCTGGACGAGGAAAAACTGCCCGTGTGCATCGTGCGGAAGAGCGATGGCGCCTCCAACTATGCCACGACCGATATCGCCACGTTGCTCGGCCGCGAAAAGGAATTCGCGCCGGAAACGATCGTGTATGTGACGGACGAGCGCCAGCAACTGCATTTCCGGCAGCTTTTCGCCATCGGCCGCAAGCTCGGCA
>JACQHI010000170.1 GCA_016199105.1 Lentisphaerota bacterium
CGCCCGCCGCCCCCGCCTCGTTCCCCACCAGCCCCATCAAAACCAACCCCATCAAGCCACCAATCCACATCCAGCCATAGTGCATCATAAGAAAATATCCTTTCTTGAAATCCAAAACGTGTTCCAAGACAAGAGGGTAACCACGGAACACACGGAATACACGGAAAATGAACAAGCGTCGTACCGCCTTCAGGCGGCGAAGTCGCCTGCTGGCTGGTTAGACAATGTCATAACAATTCTCAATTGAACGCCTCAAACTCGAAGCCAACGAAACACCACACCCACAGAATGAAGAAAGCCACCAGCAGCAGGCCGACGCCGACAATTAACGACCAAGCCCTTCGGCACAAGCCGACCCTCGCGAGAATAAATGCCCAGACACCAAACACAAGCCACATGAAGATATCTGGAATCGTAAGCGCAACGAAGTGATAAAAACGTCCACGGGCTAGATATTCCAACGCTATACTTCCCTCCAGTGTCTGGAAGTGCGTGAGGGTGACCCGAGCCCAAATCCAAGCGAGGCCCATCGCAAGGAATGGTATAGGCGCCGTGATGACAAAAAGCTTTCCACTGGATGTAGCATCAAGCCGCATATGCCCCCCCCCGATACCCGTCAACCATATTGCCAAAACATCCGCTAGTCGAAGAGCTTATTGCCCGGCTCGGCGAAAATCAAGAGGCAACAATCCTCAATGCAGCAATTATGGCGGTTGCATGGCACGCAAGGAACAGCGGGGGCGCCATGTCCGCAGTAGCCTTGCGCGAAGGTGGAAGCCGCGGTCCGTCGGCTGACGGATAGCCGCGCGGGTACACTTCTACAGTACCTGCCGGGCTATGACCGGCAGGATCCCTCCATTTGTCGTTTGAACGAGTGTCCCTGACAGGCTTGCGCCGCTTGCGCATTTTTGCGGCTATTTTCTTATTCGTGTAAAAAAAAGAGCTTTAGCGGCGCCGCCGGCCATGCTACGTTTTCCCGCATGCCGACCGACAAAATCTTCAGGCACACCGTGCGCGTGCCCTACGCCCAGGTGGACATCATGGGGTTCGTCTATTACGCCAACTATTTCATCTACTTCGAGATGGCGCGGGCGGAAATGATGCGCGAGGCGGGCCTGCCCTACACGGAACTGGAAAAACAGGGGGTCATGCTGCCGGTGGTGGAGGCCTTCTGCGCCTACAAGTCGCCCGCCCATTTCGACGATCTCCTGCATATCGCCACGCGCTGCACGGAGATCAAGGGAACGCGCCTGCGCATCGAATACGAGATCACCCGCGACGGCGCCCTCCTCGTCACCGGCCATACCGTGCACGTCTGCGTGTCCCCGCAGGGCAAGGTGCTCCGGCCCCACCCCGACCTTCGCCGCCTCTTTATGGGCGAGTGAGCAAAAATTTTGTAACTACTCAGGACGTCCTGAGTAGCTACAAAATTTCTACCGCCGCGTGGCCATGAAATAGACCTCGTGGCAGAGGTCCGGGGGGACCTGGGCGGCAATCTCGAAAAACGCGCGGATGCGCTCCTCCGGCCAGGCGATCATCTCGCCGGTGGGGACCGGCTTGAGGAACACGCCCCGGCATTCCCGGAGTTCCAGGCCCGCCTGCCGGATCAATTCCCGCATATCCCCGACGGTGAAGGTCTGCCGGTGCCCCATGGGAATCTCCCCGGCCGGAATTTCCCGGATGGATTTCAACACTCCCATCAGCACGCCGATGCGGCGGTTGAGCGACTCGCAGTTGGGCGAGAGAATGTGCACCCGGCCCGCCGACGCCAGAACGCCCACAACACTCCGCAACGCCCGGAGCGGGTCCTCCACGTGCTCGAGGACGTTGCTGAGCAGGACATGGTCAAACGGACCGTGCTCCGGCGCCAGACGCTCGACCGGCAACTGGAGAAACCGGATGCCCGGCGCCAAGGGCGAGACGGGCGGGCTGATATCCAGCACCACCACCTCGTCCGCGATTTCCGCGAGTTCCTTCGACCGCCGGGGCTGGCCGCCGCCGCCGACATCGAGAAGCCGGCCGCCCCGCACATGCTCCCGCACGATCCGGTCGCTGAAAGCAATCGATTTGAGGTACATCTGCATTGAGGACTGTATAGCCTTTTAGAGAGTGAAAGTCGATGGGAAGAATCAATGAGTCAGAGTGGAAGGACGTATCGACAAAATCATTGACAACAGAATCATTCGTTCAGCGTTTTGAGTGTTCCGGCTTGGTGGTCAAGGTTGATCCAGTGGTTTCTTTTTAATGATTCTGATGTAAATGATTTTGACATAAAAATCTTCTTTAAAAACGAAGCATCAGACTACTTTAGCAGTGCAAAGAACGCAGAGCAGGGCTTCATCTTTGTGCTCAACGATTGACCTTGTCCGCGAAAGCCGTAACACTGACCGGCATGGCGGACCAACCTCTCCAACCCGTGAGCGCCGCGCAGAAGTTCCTGAGCACCAGGTTCAGCCTGAGGGGGCTTCTCGAAACGGGCGGCGGGGCGCTCTGCCTGGGGACGGTCGCCGGATTCCTAGGTCCGCTGGCCTGGTGGCTGGACCTGGCCGCCCATTTCCGCCTGCAGTATCTGGCCGGTCTGCTTTTGCTGGCGGTGCTGTTCGCGGTCTTTCGACGCTCCCGAATGGCCGCGGTCTTCCTGGCGTTCGCGCTGGTTAATCTGGCGCTGATCGTCCCCCTATTCCTGCCCGGCCCGAACGCCCACCCGGCCGGCGCGACCCCCACGCTGCGGGCGCTGCTGGCTAACGTCAACACGCGGCGCGGCGATCCCACAAAAGTGCTGGATCTCATCCGCCGCGAAAAGCCGGATTTCATCCTGCTGGAGGAAGTCGGCCTGAAATGGCAGAAGTCCCTCGCGCCCTTGCGGGACCAATATCCTTATGGCGAATGGGAACCGAGGGACGATAATTTCGGCATCGCCCTGCTCAGCCGCCGGCCTTTTTTGAGATCCGGAACGGTCATGATCGGCGGGGAAGTGCCGTCGGTGTATGCCCAGTTCGACTTCGACGGGCAACCGTTCACGATCGTCGGCACGCATCCGCTTCCGCCGGCCGGCGCGGCCTATTCCTGGTACCGGAACGACCAGCTCGCCCGGCTCCCGGAATTCCTCCGCCGTATCCGGGGTCCCGTTCTTTTACTGGGCGACCTGAACACCACGCCCTGGTCCTACACATTCCAGAACCTGCTGAAAGAATCCGGCCTGAAGGACAGCGCACAGGGCCGGGGCCCCCTGCTGACCTGGCCCGCATTCGCCCATGGCCTCGGCATTCCCATCGATCATGCCCTGCATTCGTCGGACATCGTCATCACGGGCAGAAGAATGGGTGACGACATCGCCTCCGATCATTTTCCCGTCATCCTCGATTTCGCCGTAACGGCTTCGCCATGATGGCGGACGACATCAACCCAAAAAGAACTGTCAACTTAGACCGCTAAAGGCGCTGACTGTTTCATGTGGCCGCGGCGGTAACGCCGTGGCTCTCCGAAAGCATCCACGCCTTCACAGGCGCGGCTACTAGAAGATTGAAACTCCTATGCGCAACCGCACCTGGACGACGATTGACCCGCGTGTCCCTTCGCGACGGAAAGCGATCCGGCGTTGCGGGTGGTCCCCCGCCAGGGGCAACTCCTCCACGCGGATCGTTCCATCGGCGGGGAATTCGATTTCCACCACTCCCCGCCGGCCGGTGAGGATGACCGTGCAGCCCTGGACGGCCACCGTCTGCTGGGTCTGCCAGTAAAATTCCACGGCATTGCCGCGGAGCAACTCGTATTCGTCGCGGATCGTGAGGCGGTCGGGCGCCGGCGATTCCCAGGAACGGGCCCAGGTCTTGTAATAAGGCTCCCAGCCGGCCGCGAGATCCATCCGGGCCTGAAACGAGCGTTCATCCCCCTGCCCCGCCGGTTTCACGTCGCGCGGGATGGGATTGGCGGGACGGGCCTGCTCCGGCAGGCCGGACGGCACCAGCATGTTATGCCGTTCGCAGCTTTTGAGGGCGTGCACCAGGGCATTTGCATAATCGCAGATGCCCGGATCCATGGCAAAGGTCTCGCCCGCGAATTCCAGGACGAAACTCCCCTTGTCCTCGTGCGCATGGCCGGCGCCGGCCTTGTTGCCCAGGAGCAGGAGCTTGACCCGGTCCCCGCCCAGCTTGCGCACCGATGCCATGAGCCCCATGTCGGGGAGCGACACGAAGGCCGGGAGGTCCGGTCCGCGGGCGGGTATGTTTCTTGCCTATGAAACTTGTTTCGTGTCCTGGGCGGACACGTTACAGCGTTTCTCCCCGTTGCGCATCCGGAAGCATCGATGACCGTCAAAACACCCTCGAATTCGACCCCGTTCAACCGGCGGCTTTCTTCCCCTGATCCACCACGCAGATCGCAAGGCCGGCGCCACGGCCGAGGATTTTGGCGGTGACGCTGCCGGTCAGGAGATGTTCCACGCGCGAGGCGCCGCAACGGCCGATCACCAGCGTCGTATAGCCGCCCGAGCGCGCCTCGTCGAGGATGCCGTCGGCCACGTTGTTGAAGTCCAGCCTGATTTTTCGCCCGATCCGCGCCGCCTTGACGCCCCGTTTGATCAGCCGCTTGCGGGCTTCGTCGAAGAGCCCCTCCATCCTCGTCTTCTGATTCGACGCCCACCTGTCGATGACTCGCTGCCGGTCCTTTTTTTCGCCCGCGGCGAGAATGTGGCCGTCGTCCCACAGGAGCGGCGGCAGTTGCGGGAGGACATAGAACAGCATGACCTTCACGCCGGCCGGCCCCGAAAACTGGCGTCCCACATAGTCCACCGCCGCCATCGCGCCCGCCGAACCGTCAAAAGCAATCAACACGTCGTTCATCGTTTTTCCTTTCGTTTGTTCACTCTTAATAGATGCAGGCATCGAGCAGTGAAAGCACCTCGTCGAGTACGCCGGGCGCCGCGCGCGAGATTCTCCGGGCTTCGCGTGCGGCGAAGTCGATTGACTTCACCTGCTCGACCATGACTACACCGGTGAGATTGGCGTCGCCCGAAATCGGGACATGGAAGGGATAGTCGTGACGGGTGTTTGTGATCGGGCAGACAATGGCAAGTCCGGTGTGCCGGTTAAACAAATCGTTGCTGACAACAAGAGCGGGGCGTCGTCCTTTCTGCTCGTGTCCCGACTGCGGATCAAACGTGACCGCGATGTAGTCGCCCTTCCTCGGAATGTATGCGGGCATCTACCACGCCTCCCGTCCGACAGACTCGCCCCACTCGACCGGATCCGGCTTATAGTCCTTGGGTATCCGGGCAACGAGCCTGTGGAGATCGTGTCCGCCGCGCACCCGTCTCGCGGGTGCGACCACAATCACACCCTCGCGAACGGAAAGGTCAACTTCGTCGCCTACGGCAATATGCGCTTCATCGAGCATCCGCCTGTTCAACCTGAGCCCCTGGCTATTGCCCCAGTTTTGCACTTTTGTAATCATCACTCACCTCCATTGGATATCCGATGTATAGCCCGTTGCCCGATGGAAGTCAAGGGCGGTTCTGCGGCGAACGGCGGCACTGAGGCGCGCGGAGCGCCGCGTCTACAAAGATATCCCGCCGTGTCTTGTCATAATGCGAATTGCTGGCGGCTTTATGCCGTCAAGAAAACAGGTGACGATTGCCGACCGGACCATTATCCTGTCCGCATTGATTTTTTTGGAAAGGAACTCTCATGACCTCTCGGGAACGCGTTCTGCGGGCGATTGGACACAAGAGCACCGATCGCGCGCCGGCCGATTACGGGGCGCACGCCACGGTCTCCCAGCGCCTGATGGAGCGCCTGAGCCTGACCACCCACGAGGACCTTCTCCAGGCCCTTCACGTGGATATGCGCCGCATCGGCTTCGATTACAGCCAGCCGCCCACCGGTCCGGACACCGACGGCTACCGGCGCAGTTTCTGGGGCACCCGCTACCGGGAACCGGACGCCGACGAAGGCCGGCCGGACAACGTCTCCGCCTCCACGTGGGATACCCGGCACCGCAAGCAGGATGCCGTCGTCGAACGGCCCTTGAACATCCCGCCGTTCAACGACAACAGCACCGTGGAGGATGTCCATGCCCACGCCTGGCCCGATCCCACCAAGCTCGATTACTCCGGCATCCTCCCGGCCTGCGAGAAATTCCACGGCACTTACGCCACCTTCGGCGCGCCCTGGAGCCCGTTTTTCCATGAAATCGGCTGGCTGATCGGCCAGGAGAATTTCCTCGTCTGGATGCTCGACAAGCCCGACGTGATCCACGCCATCATCGGCCATATCGTGGATTACGAAGTCGAAGCCACGCGGCGGTACCTGGAGGCCGCGCGGGGCAAGCTCGATATCGCCTATTTCGGCAACGATTTCGGCACCCAACGCGGCTGTTTCGTCTCGCCCGACATGTGGCAGACCTTCATCCGCCGGCCCCTGAAACGTTTTTTCGACACCGCTCACGACCACGGATGCAAGGTCATGAAGCATTCCTGCGGCGCCATCCGCGACCTCATCCCCTTCCTGATCGAGGACGGCGTGGACATTCTCGATCCGGTCCAGACGGCGGCGACCGGCATGGACTTGCCGGGCCTGGTCCGGGACTACGGCTCGCGGCTCTGCTTTCACGGCGGGGTGGACACGCAGACCGTGCTCCCGTTCGGCACGGAGGCGGATGTGCGGGCCGTGGTCCGGTCCTACCGCGCCCTCACCCGCGAGCACGGCGGGTACATCCTCTGCGGCAGCCAGGAATTCATCGAGGACATCCCCCTCGACAACATCCTGGCCATGTACGACGAGAACGCGAAATAATCACCATGCAACCGCGCGATGTCATCAAGACCGTCCTCGCAGGCAAAACCCCGCCTTACGTGCCCTGGTCCTTTTCCTTCACGGAGGAGGCCCGCGAGAAGCTGACAGCCCATTTCCGGATCAAGGACCTGGAATCGCTGCTTCACAACCATCTGCTCGGGCTCGGCAACGGCATCGGTTTTTTCACGGATAGGGGCCATGACCGTTTCCAGGACGTTTTCGGCGTGGTCTGGGATCGGAGCGTGGACAAGGATATCGGCATCGTCTCCGGCTGCGTCCTGCACGAGCCCACCCTGGAGCATTACCGGTTTCCCGACCCGTTGAATCCGATGCTGTTCGAGGACATTCCCGCGCAGCTCGACCGGTTTCCGGAGCGTTTCCGCGTCTTCCAGATCGGGTTCTCACTCTACGAACGGGCATGGACCCTGCGGGGCATGGAAAACCTGCTGATGGATTTTCACGAAAACCCTGGGTTTGTCCATGAACTCCTGAATACCATCGCCGATTACAACATCGCCCAGGCCCGCAAGGCCATGACTTACGACATCGACGCCGTCTATTTCGGCGACGACTGGGGTCAGCAGCATGCGCTCCAGATGGGACCCGGCATCTGGCGGGAATTCATCAAGCCCGTGCTGAAGCGGATGTACGGCGCCGTCCGGAGCGGGGGCAAACAGGTCTTCATCCACTCCTGCGGCGACGTGGACGAACTGTTCGACGACCTGGTCGAACTGGGAGTCAACTGCTTCAATCCGTTCCAGCCGGAAGTCATGGACACGGCCGCGCTGTTGCAACAATACCGGGGAAGATTGTCCTTTTTTGGAGGCCTGTCCACCCAGCGCACCCTGCCCTACGGCACGCCGGAGGAGGTCCGCCGGGAATCGCGCCGGCTCCTGGAACTCGGACGCCACGGCAATTATATCTTCTCGCCCGCGCATTCCGTCGAAGGCGACGTGCCGCTGGAGAACATGCTGGCCTTCATCGAAACCGCGCAACAACAGCCGGGCTTCCGCAAATGTTGATCGACATCCTCGGCCTCGACGGGGGCTATGTGCTCGGACCTGGCCACACTTACAGGTGGATGCTCCCCTCGCCAACATTCTCGCCCTGTACGAAGCACGAGCCGCGGACGGGATGCAGGTGTTTATCTTTGCAGCATTCCGAACTGACCCGAACAGCAAGCCGGTGCATGGGCTGGTCGGTCCGATTGTACCACGTTCTCCGCCCCGAACATGCCCACCATCTGAGCGTCCTTCTCGCTCGGCACCATCCCGCCGCAATCGCGCTTGATGTGGATCTCCGCAGCAAGGGCAGCGCGGTCGCCCCACATCTTCCGGACTTGCTCCACGCCGCCGGCATGATGCCGGGCGGAACGGTGCTTCTGGCGCAACACCTTGAACAGTTCGTCCAGCCACTCGTGAACCTGCTCAAACGGTTCGCCCAATTCGCGGCGGCAGTCGGCACAATGCTGGGAATGCGATGACATTGGTTCACCCGTCCTTCGATTCCGGAACAGCGACCCACCACAGGCCCACCCACTTCCTGTAGGGCACCCGCCGGCCGTCCTCCCTCACCTCGTAAAAGATCCGCCCGCGATGGAGCCAATGGACTCCGCAGGCACACCGGTAATGCAGCTCGACATCGCCGGCCGGATCGGGTTCGCGGAAATCCACCAGCTCGAAATCCTTCTCCCGGCAGCATCCGTTTTTGCAGACCGGCGTGGCGCGATACAGACGGCCGATGAGAAGCGTCGCCACGCCCATCAACAGCACGACCAGGAAGCCGGCGGCCATGCCCCGCGACAGGGCGGCCGGCCAGTCGAGCCCCAGCCAGCGCAGCGCCGCCGCCGAAACCGCCGCCACGGCGATCCAGAGCAGCGGGAGCAGCGGGAGTCGGGTGGCCATAAACCGGAAGGAATCAGAGTTCGGTCCAACGGACGCCGAGCGTGCCGGTCACCCCGCTCAGCTCGGAATCGGAGAAGGGCTCGGACCCGGATCCATTGACATACCGATACCCGAGGCCCGCCGCCAGCTCGAGGGTGGGGGTCACATTCACATAGACATGGGCGCCGGGTTCGGCGACAAAGAGATCTGACGTCTCCCCGCCCACATCGATCCGCCCGCCGCCCAGGAAAAGCCCCAGCGAGCCGTGAACGACTTTGGCGCTGAACAACGTGTAATCGGTGTCAAGCCCGGCGTACCACCAGTCGAAGAACTTCAGATCGTCCACGGCGGCATCGCCCGAATCCACGCTGCTGACCACGGTGTAGGCGGCCAGACCGAGATAGAGCGTGCGGTCCAGCGCCGGTCCCATCCGGATTCCCGCCAATTGGGCGGCTTCGTCGTTGACGGAGGTCAGCTTGAATTCCGGCCGGATGGAAAAGCTCCAATTCTCGCCCGACACCAGCGATTCGACATCCCCGGCCAGCGCCGACAGCGCCAGTCCCGCGATTCCAACACACAACAACGCTTTTTTCATACTGCCTTTCCTCCTTTATCGAATAGCTGTGACGAACGATGCCGCACCCAAACGACTTATATCCGGAACCGAATCCTCCCACAATCATTTTATCCGGCGTGTCCGGCGCCAGCCATGTCTCTCACGAAAAAACTTGCTTTCCAGCCTTGACAACTTCAGGGGGTGAAAGGCAAAATTCGCCCAATTCAATAAAAGGAGGTTCTTATGGGTGACGGTGTTGTCATTAGTTACGACATGATGATCACGATTATCTGCATGATGTTTCTCTTCCTCGGAATCCAGATGCAGGTTTCCAAGCTGACCAAGAAAATCGACGATCTGATCAGCAAGAAATAGTTTTTCCCCGTTCATGGGAAAAAACGAGCAGCCCCTTTCGGAATCACCGTCCGGTGATTCCGAAAGGGCGCGATGATATTTCCCTCTTCACGGCACGACCTTGAAGACCTTGTCGTTTTCCCGCGCGTGTTCCGGCGTCTTGATGCCGATGCCGTCCCCTTTTTTGGCGGTCGTCACGCTGGCGTGATTGACCTGCATGGATTCCACCCGCGTGGTGAAATCGCTGGTGTGCCCCTTGATATGGAGCGTATCGCCAACCGCCACCTCGCCGTGCGTCAACTGGATGGCCGCCACATTGATGTGGCCGAAATAATGCGTGATAAACCCGACTTCGATTTCCGGCATACCCCCCTCCTTTCTTCGTAAGGCAGAAGCTTATACCGACGGAACCCGTTTCGCAACCCGTAATCGAAAAAATTGCGCCGGGGTTTCCCGGCGCAATTTTTTCAAGGTGTTGTGCCGGTCGTGGACGCGTTGGTGCCCGTACCGGACCTGATCGCGTCCCTCATCGCTTTGCGCTCCGCCCTTTGCCCTGCGCGATGCGCCTTGGTTTCGGCCTTCTGAGCGTCGAAGTAGGCCTTGAGCGCCGCTTTTTTCTGCTCCATGGTCAGGCTGGAATCGCCGGCGATGGTTTCGAAATACGCCACGTTTTCCTGGTACTGGGCGGCGCGGAAGCTGACGTTTTCCTGGTACTGCTGTTCGAAAAATGTCGTCAGTTCCGTTTTCTGGGCATCCGTCAGCCGGGTGTTTTTCGCCAGCCGTTCCTGCAGATAGGCCGCGTTTTCCTCGTGCTGTTGCTGGGTGAAGGCCGTGTTTTCCGCGTACTGGGTCGCGCGCTGCTGAAGAATGGCGGCCTTCCGTTCCTCCGCGCTCATCCCCTTGAGGCTTTGTCGGAACTCCTGGTTCTCCTCCCGTTGTTGTTGGATGTGCTCCCGGGTTTCCGCTCTCTGCGCCCGTCGGGCTTCGCCATGTCCGGCGCCCTCTTCCGCCGTTGCCGGCATCCAACCCATCGTTCCCGCCACGGCCATTGCCACCAGTATCTTCTTCATAACCATCCCTCCTGTGTTTGTTCAGGACCTTTCCGATCCCGGTTTGAGCCTCACTCACAATAAACGTTGAAGCGACTGCTTTATTGCATACCCGTCGCAAAAACATGAACTCGACGTGCGAAACGAAACCCACGTAGGTCCCGACTCCGATCGGGACTGTTCCGAATCAGACGAAGTCCCAGTTGGAACTGGGACCTACGTTTCGACGCTATACGGCGAAATGAGCCTGCGGTTCTTCCATAATGCGAATGACTGAATTTTCCTGCGCTGTGCCGGATATAAGTTCGCCTCCGACATTGACCCCAGTGAGGTTTCCGGCTTCTCCGCAACGCCGCTTCACCGCTTCAGTCTCGGCAACAGATAGTCGAAATAGCGATCCATCATATCCTCGGGAATGTTGGCCGGCATGTGGTTGCCCACGGCGAGCAGCGCGCCGCGGCAGTCCGCGAGACGTTCGAACGTCCGATCCACGCACCGCCGCACCTCGTCCCACTTGCCCAGGGTCAATTCGCGGCAATCCACGAAGCTGCCCACCAGGCATTTCGTCCGGCCGAAATGTTTCACCATGAAATCGAAATCGTTGCAGGGCTCGAATACGAAACCGTCGGCGCCCGCCTCGGCCACGTCGCCGGCGAAGTCCATGAAATTGCCGTCGGAGCAGAACAGGACTTTTTTCCCGGCCGCATGGATCGGCTTCCAGAGCTCGGCATAGCGGGGGATGATGACCTTCCGGTAAATGTCCGGATGCATGAACGCGCCCGCCGTCCACACGAAATCGTCATGCTGGATCACCACTTCCACGGACGTCTTCGCCCAGGCCCGCATGTGGAAGAGCGTTCGGCGGAAGAAGCTGTCGAACACCTTTTCCATTTTGGCC